>JASKZZ010000264.1 GCA_030147335.1 Herpetosiphonaceae bacterium
CATCAACCACTCCAAGCTACACATCGAGCGCGTCACGATCAGAAGCGGAAATGGGAGACGGATATACGAATCTTTGGTCCGCTGCTCAGTCAATTCTGGCTGAACGGATCCCACCTTCTGAATTTGCAGCATGGCTCCTAGAAACACGGATCGTAGCTTATCGTGATGGTCAAGCCGTCATTGGTGTGCCGAATGTATTTGCTCGTGATAAGATCGACATATTGTACCGAACCGGTATTGCCGAGGTGCTGCAAACGATCACCGGGTCAAGCATAGCGGTGGAGATTGTTATCGATGATGGATTGTGCTAAGCCCGGTAGCAATTTAGCTGTAACAGGTTTTTATTTGACATAACGACGGGTGATGGAACACGCGGAAACCAGACTGCCGTTTTGAAGGTATTGTTGCGGCCGAGTGGGCAACTGGTGCTCATGCGTCCCAGTGGAACGACCAAAAACGATCGATGACAGCTCGCGTGGAGAAGCCAGTCCTGAGCAGGATTTAAATTGGCCGGTGCCAGCCGCGGCCAGGGCGACCCGGCACCGCTAGCCGCCAGTTGTTCGCCAACGTCAATGCCCACAATGCGGCTTAGCCTGCTGGCGATTATGGTGCACTCATCATAATCCCAATATTTTCACCGTCGTATTGAGCATGAGGATTCTCCAGATGGTACTGTGCTTGAACGTTGCCCGTCGCTGTATCGAAGCCAACGATCATATTGGTTGTTTGTGGACAGTAGCCATCGGGGGATGTCGTAAACGTCGCAGCATAGAGCCGACGACCATCGGCTGATACTGCAACGAGACGTGGCATTTCACACGGTCCAATCGGCTGATCATGCGTGAACCGACTCAGCTCTTGCCACGTACGCGTGTCGAACACGTAGAGTTCTGCTCCCGTCATACGTGCCGCGGCGTACGCCAATAGCTCTTCCTGGTGCGGTGGAGTACCCATTGGTACGTCTGGGTCACGAATATTCCGTCCGACCACCAGTGTCAAGCCGTCTGCAGCAAGCGCCAGGAGGTAGGGGCTGAGCGGCTGTGACGAGAGCGGTGAAAGCGGAACGGCGATGTCCTGAACAATCTGCCCCTGAAGCACATCAATTGCAACAATATGCGACGTAGTGGTGATCGTGTAGAGGGTTCGCCCGTCTGCTCCGACCACGACGCGATCGATTAAACCAGGGAGTGGTAGGCGTGCGGACTGCTGCGTGTCGGCATGAACTACATGTAATGAGCCAAAGCCGTGCTCATTGTTCGGCTCTTGGCAGATCGCATACACGACCTGTTCGTTCGGACCGACGATCACCTGTTGGGTTTCACAACCGTGAAGGTGATCAAGTATTTTTGGGACCGAGGATGCGACCAGTTGACCATCGGCGGCAGTCAGGACGCGATACTCCTTTTCCTCCGACGTCGCTGTCACAGCCGTGAAGCGTGGTTGGAGATACACCCGTTGTCCGTCCGTTGATATCGCTCGTATCGCCCATCCATATATTCCCTGCTGTGTTGTATCAAAATGGAACTGCCACTGTTCCCGCCATGTTCCTGGTTCCAAGGCGATAATGCGATTGGTCGCGGAGGACGATTCGCCATCCACGATAAAGACGCTTGTACCGCCTGGTGCGACAACCGGCGGTGCCCAAAGTGGTCGAGCATGGAGTTCTGTTTGGCGCACTGGGTTAACGACCCGCCACATTCCGACGAGGCAGCCATTGCCGTCGCAGCCGTGTGGCCAAAAGCTGGTGCTCAGGTATAACGTGTCAGTGCTAGCGGGTACATGCATGGTTGCTCGTGGTGTGTGTGACGGGAAAGCTATGGCGGGGAAAGGCGACGGCGGAGCGGTGGGCATAGTTGGCGCTGATGAAAATGGTAGTGATGAGGACACACGGGTTGTATGATTTGGTGTCCCACATCCAGCGATCAACGCGCAACTAAGGACCACCATCAGTTTGATCCGCCTGAACATAGTAACCCTCGCTTACGAGATCGACACATACCATCCGCACCGTGTAAGAAAACAATACATCATGGATGAAATGAATATTCTGATGCAGTCCTGAAGGCAAGGTGTGCACGCCGTACAGTACAGCCAATGGACTACCAGAAAAGTTAAGCGGCGCTCCATGAGGTCACGTGCGAACATGGCAAGCAAAAATCGTAGCATGGCGGCATGAAAAAACGCCATCCTACCCTCACCAGTCAAAGCCCATCAGGTACGTTTTCGTGTAGCAGTGGCAGATGCGGCCCAATGGTTGTGTTTAGGCGCAACGCCAAACACGAACACCACGAGCGCTTAGGACAGTACGAACTCACGAAAAAAGCCGACGTTCCGAGAGCAGAGCGGTGTTGCTTGCAACGACGTGTTGGACGGCACGGAGAAGTTATGGTTGCTTTACTGCCCAAGCATACGCCATGGCTGATCGGGTGATGCGCTGATTTGCTTCCACTAGCGATAGTTTGTTGACATGAGCAAAGGGGCGTGGTAGGAAACAGGGAGGAGGTAGTGTATGAGCAAACGATTACCCGCCACTCCTGCCCCTGGATTGCTTGAAACATTTTGCGCCGAATTCGACCCACTCTTCTCCAAACGCAATCAACGTGATACGTTCCGTCACTATCTGGCCCATCTGCTATTGCCAAACGAACGCAACAAGACTTTGACGGGACTAGCAACCACTGAGCCAGTTGTCGGTGCACAGCACGCTCGTGCCCAACAATTACAGTGGTTCTTGTCCGAGTCGACCTGGAATCCAAAGGAGGTGAACCAACAACGACTGACTCTCCTGCGTAACGACCTTACCACCGCACCAACGGCAACTGGGGTACTGGTTATTGATGAAACTGGCGACCGTAAAGCCGGCACGAAAACGGCACACGTCGGTCGCCAGTATTTAGCCAATCTTGG
>JASKZZ010000316.1 GCA_030147335.1 Herpetosiphonaceae bacterium
TCGCATCGGCACGCACGCACTGCGTGATCGCTGGCTATTTGGTGTCGCCGTTGTCGCCTTTTTTGCGCAGATAGCAGGGGTACATTTTGCGTTTACGTTGCTTGCTGCGGGCCTTGCCGCGTTTTGTGTCGCACAGCGCTGGTATCTAGCGGCGATTGCCCTTGCAGGCGCGTTACTTGGTCTTTCCGCGCTTGTTGCTGTTGGCGCCATGGAACTGTTTGATCAACCGTTAGCTGCCGCCAATCAACCCGGCGCTACCCAGCGAGCGTCATTGCTTACACTGCTTGGCTCGGGACTACGCGGCGGCTTGTTGACATTTGGCGGCGCGTACACCGCAATCCCATTTTTACAAAACGATGCCGTCACCGTTGGTCAGTGGATGAGCAACGGGCAATTCCTAGATGGCATTGCGCTTGGCGGCATTTTGCCTGCTCCACTCATCATTTTTGGAACGTTCGTCGGATACGTGGGCGGTGGGCCGCTCGGCGCGCTGATCATGACCGCCGGCATCTTTTTGCCTGCATTCGCCTTTACGCTTGTAGGCCATGATTACCTTGAGCGACTGGTTGAAAATACTGCCCTCCATAGCTTGCTTGACGGCATAACGGCAGGTGTTGTTGGATTGATTGCGGCCACAACCATTGGTTTGTTCCGTACCACAATCACAACCCTACCTGCCCTTTGTACTTTTGTTGTTGCATTGCTTGTAATTTTTCGATGGAACTCAAAGCTAGCAATACCCGTCATTGTATTGTCTGCGGCCATTGCCGGATTACTGGTGTTTTAGGCACCACGAAGCTCCAAGTTCCGGACGAAGTCGTGTCAACGATAAACCTTACACGTTACCTTAGTGGCTAGCCACACGGCTGCTGGTTGGCCTTACACTATCGGCAGCGGCGGCCCAAGTAACTCCATACCATGAGCACGCCACAACGCCGGGTCTTGCGGCGGCATCGCATTCGCCTTTGTTACCTCACGAAAGAATGCTTCCATCATACCCGCAGGCATAAATGTGATCAGGATATTTCCTTGTGTAGCACCAACATGTGCCCACACGTGGGAGATATTACGCGGCGCAAGGAGCGAATCGCCAGGGTGCATGTTGTACCGATCTTGTCCAACTTCGATAATAAACTCGCCTTCAAGCACGTAGAACCACTCGTCTTGGTCGAAATGGAGGTGGCGCGCCGGCCCGCCCTTGGTGTGAAATTTGTTTTCGAGGATAAGCAGGCCATCGGAGTCCTGGGGAACGACCTTGAACGTAATCGCGCTAACACCAAGCCCGCGATGCTCACCGAAACGATCTGCACCAGCGGAAACATGCAAAGCAGATATGTTTGTTGTACCCGGCGAAGAATGTAAAGATGCGTCCACGCTTATCCTCCTTGCGTGATTGGACTAGCGTTTGTACGCAATTTCCGTTAACCACCTTCAGTGTAGCAGTCACGTCAATTGTTACTTGTGTTAGAAAAGTAAGTACGTTACATCAAGACGGATATTATTTTTGTTCCCCTTGTCTCCTGATCGGCGACATCTAACGGATTGCAGGATCCCGTTGCAAGATGTTCGTGCATTCTGCAAAAAGTGACATAAGATTACTCAATTTTTGCCATGTTCATCCATAACCAATTTTGCTATCCTTTGTATAGCAAATATATTTTTGGAGTTGAACAGTATGACCAATCCATCGCTTCCTGCGGAAACACGCATCGGCCATGTGCATCTCAAGGTTGCCAACTTAGACCGCGCGATCAACTTTTATCGTGACTTGCTCGGCTTCGATCTACTCTTTAACTTTGGCACAGCTGCATTTTTGTCGGCAGGCGGTTATCACCATCACATCGGCTTGAATACGTGGGAAAGTGAGGACGGCGCTCCACCAGCGCGCGGTACGACCGGCCTGTACCACTTCGCCATCAACTACCCAACTCGCCGCGATCTTGCTGTCGCACTGACACGGCTGCTGAATGGTGGCTGGAACATCGACGGTGCTTCCGACCACGGCACACACGAAGCGATCTATCTGCACGACCCTGACCATAACGGTATCGAGTTGGCGTGGGACAGACGGCCCGAAGAGTGGCCGCGACAAAATGGAACAATCGCATTCACTCGCAAGGTGCTTGACTTCGACAGTCTGCTGGCAGAGTTGGATGAGCCGGAGCAAGCCAAACACATGGCAGAATTGTCAGCATACAAGTAGACGCACAGCAGCAAGCTATAAAACTGTTAGCCTAAGCAGGAGCATACGACGCTCCTGCTTATTTGCTTGCCACAGGGTGTTTCAGGCCAGACCATCTATCACAAGGGTTTGACGCTGCCTGATGCGAGCTATATACTTCCACATAAAGCAAACGATCACGCCAGCAACAGAAGCCGCCAGCGGAGCATCCGCGACGTGGTTTCGTTTTTTTGTGAACATATATTATGTGGAGCGAACATGAAGATTGGCATTATTGGTCTTCCAAATAGCGGCAAAACTACAGTTTTTAACGCGCTTACCGGTGGCAACGCCGAAACTGCGGCCTATTCATCGGGACAGCTTGAGCCAAACCTAGCGATGGTGAAGGTGCCGGACGAGCGACTTAACGTGCTTGCCCAGATGTACAAGCCCAAGAAAATCACGTTTCCTGATGTTCAATATATTGATGTGGCCGGTATTAGTGGCGAGCGCAAAAGCGGCGGACTCCCTCCCGCGTTCCTCAACTACATTGCGCAGGTTGACGCGCTGCTGCATGTGGTACGCGCCTTCGAGGATTCGAGCGTGCCGCATCCCGAAGAATCGGTTAACCCGATACGCGACATCGAGAATGTCGATCTTGAACTGATGTTTTCGGACATGGCTATCATCGAGCGCCGCCTCCAACGCCTTGAGCCAGAAATCAAAAAGATGACCGGTAAAGACAAGGAGATACGCACCCTGGAACGAGACGCGCTGGTACGGCTCCAGGCCGGTCTTGAATCCAACCAGCCCATTCGCGATCAAGAGATGAGCGAGGACGAGGCCAAGCTACTGCGCGGCTACCAATTCCTATCAGCCAAGCCAGTGCTGGTGGTGATCAATATTGGTGAGGCACAGTTGAGCCAAAACATTGCAGGGAGCGTCACCTACAACCACCAAAAAGCAGCCATCACTCAGCTTGCGGGCAAGGTCGAGGCCGAGATCGCCCAGCTTGATGCCGAAGACGCTAAGTTGTTTCTGGCCGATCTCAATATCGAGGAGCCGGCGCGCGACCGCGTGATCGAGGATTCGTACAACTTGCTTGGCCTGATCTCGTTTTTGACCGCTGGTCCCGACGAAGTACGCGCGTGGCCGATTCGTCAGCACACACCGGCAGTTGAAGCGGCGGGCGCGATTCACTCCGATATTCAGCGCGGCTTTATTCGCGCCGAAGTTGTTGCCTTCAAAGACTTGATTGACGCCAGTTCGATGACTGAAGCTAAAAAGCGTGGAACTGTACGTATGGAAGGCAAGACCTATATCGTCCAGGACGGCGATATTTGTAACTTCCTATTCAACGTTTAGACCTCATGCGGGGCTAAGAATTACCCAAATGCAACCACATGCAGCGCTTAGCCCCAAGTCCCTATCCACTGTGTAACCTTCGCCCGCGGTTGCACGTATCATAGCTTGATGTGTAGTGGCGTTGTACCACGCTAGAATAGTGCTATGACAATGTTCGGTTTCCTGCTGTCCTGGTATAACATTCCTTTTCTTGTTGCATTGGGCTGCTGTTTGTTGGTAGCCCTGCTTCAATTTGTCGGCGGCGGGTCCGACCAAGACGTTGATGGCGGCATCGACGCGGATGTTGACGCCGACGGCGTTGCTGACGCATCTGTTGATCTTTCCACCAATGCAAACAGCCACGATACCGGCGCGCTTGGAACTGCATTGTCCGCGCTAGGAATTGGACGCGTACCGCTCATACTGGTGCTGACCGCGTTTCTTGGCAGCTTTGGCGTAGTCGGGCTGTTGCTCAACACGCTGCTAGCTAACATTCTAGGCGCTTATCCCCCACTGGCGTTCCTACCGATGCTTGGCGCTGCTGCACTACTGGCGCTACCACTAACCAGCGTCCTAAGCCGCAGTCTTGGTCGTATCGCGCCCGAGATGAGCACGGCGATCGGGTACGAGCAGCTCATCGGCCGCGTTGGGGTAGTCGTCAGCACCAGTGTCAGCCGGAGTTATGGACGGGTCCAAGTCCGTGACACCTTCGGCACGCTGCATACAGTGTTTGCGGTGGTCGCCGATGGCGAACCGCTCGCCGAGCACAGCGAAGTTGCGTTGTTAACGTATGACGCAGGACAGCGTCGCTTCGTCGTCGGTACACTCGAACCAGTCCGCCACTAACCATCAAAAACAACCAAAGATCGTTGCATTCAGGAGCACATTATGACCGAAATCGCGATCACGATCGGCATCGCGCTCGCCGTCCTGCTGTTCGTCATCATCCTCTTCTTTGTGTTGGTCTCGCGGCTCTACGTCAAAGCGCCTGCCGACCGTTCATTCGTCAAAACCGGTGGCGGCAAGCCACGCGTTGTCGTCAATGGCGGTAGCTTTGTGCTGCCGGCACTGCACGAGATCACCTGGGTTGATCTGCGAACAATGGACATCGACATTGAGCGCACAGAGGCCAACGCGTTACTCACGATCGATCCGCAGTACGCCGACATACGGGCAATCTTCTATATCAAGGTTAATCCGATCACGGAAGACATTGAGCG
>JASKZZ010000319.1 GCA_030147335.1 Herpetosiphonaceae bacterium
TGCGCAGCGAGTTCAACAGAAAGCGTTGCTATGTACCGTTGCTGGATAACATCGCGCGCGAACACGTTGGGCGTTCCGACCACGGCGGTCTGCCGCATATGATCGACATCCAGTAGCGTTGTGTCCGCGAGCCAGGTCGCAAACTCCGCCGGCGGAACGTCACGCTGCACCGTCGTGAGAATAGATTGCCAAAGCGCTTGGTTCTCGCTGGATGCGGCGCTTGATAGGCCTGGCATCGGCATGTTCTCACCAATGGGTGGATTGGCAGATGCAGGGGTGCAGCGTCGCTTACCACCCGCCTCTACGGTTGCACCGGTATTCCGATGCGAACTGGTGCGTCGTCCGTGCAGTAACTGGGCACCGAAATCGCGGCTGGCCAGCCAGGCAAAGAGGCGGGGCCGATTGTGCACGTTACGCTGGCGGCTCAGATAACCGCTAATTGCTTGCAGTTCCACCAAGGATTTTTGCTGGATCGTCGGGGCAAGCGCGTAGTCTGTCACCCCTTCACGTGTGAGGAGCTGGTAGATTTCAGGTGAATGTGCTTGGTGATTGGCTGATTCTCTACCACCAACCAAAGTTAAGTATTCGTTCTTAATGGAATCAGGGAGCATTTTTGCGCTCAATGTGGGTGCATTTCTGTCGTCATCCGTAACTTCTTGGCTCTGCCGATAATCTTCTTGGACCACATTTCTTTGTTTTGGTGTATTATTCTGATTATCGGTATTGTTAAGCTGATCATTATTGTCATCATAGGCAGCGATAAAGGTCAGCGACGACGTGGCAAAGCGCCGCTGGCGGCGGATCAACCCGGCGTCCTCCAGCTTGGCCAGCCAGCGCTTGATCGTCGCGACGTGGACCGCGAACTCGTCCGCCAGCGTCTGCTCCTTGACCCAGGCATACTGGTTCTGCCCCACATATCCGACAAGTGCCTCGTAGAAGGGCAGCAAATTGGCCTTGATCAACCGCTCGCGCCACGCGCGTCGCCCTGCAGCGTACGCATGCGCCTGGCGGGCACGGAATTGGGCGAGCGTTTCAACGGGATCGTACAGATAGTGTGGATGGTTAGTCACTGCCGCAGGCGCAGAATCAGCATCGTTCACGCGCTTATCACTGAACACGGGAGCCTGGGTTGTTTGATAAGCACCTAGGGACTGGTTGAGCATGAACACGAGCACAGCCTCTCGGCCGCCGTGGGGTTGACGCGCTGCAGAGCCGTGCTACACTGAACACAGCCTGGCCGTCGACTCCGTCGGCGGATGGTGGAGCCGCTTACCCTGTGATCCGGCCAAAGATTTTAGGGGTAGGCGGCGTCTTTTTTTTGCTTGGCGCACGAGCTACAGCAGGTCACGCTGACGAGGTCGCGTTCGTGACCTCTGCTCGATCACCGACAAGCTTTAAAGATTCTTATGCGGTGATGAGTCCAGCATACGAAGGTATCACGCAGGGATCAAGAGAGTATCGCGCAGGTATTCCGCAGCTTCGAAAATTTATTGCGCAAGCATTCGCAGTATCGCGCAAAGAACCGTGGTATTGCGCAGGAAGTGGGGAGAATCGCGCAGAATTGCGACGAATCGCGCAAAACAGACCGTTCGTAATGCACTCCACTGGAGAATAGCACGCTATCTGGGCACCTCTCACTGTCGATAACCCTGCTAACCACGCTGCATGACGACGGCGAACCTGGCTCTCCTGGCACACGTTGCATTGGCTTCTTGACGGATTCACGACCTGTGCAAACCCCGCCATAACATGTGTCCCCACTAACTGGACTATCCTTGGCAGGAAATTGATAGGTTATCGACTGTCGCATCGGCTCATGCAGCGGCCGAGCGCGTGCATTGAGTTTCAAATCTCTGCCAACCAATATCCAGGTATAAGGGACATATGATATGGCGAGGGCTGACCTGTGCCATATCTAAGCGCAACCGTGTGGTTCATGAGCGAAGGCCGGGCCAGCCGCACGGCGGCTTACAGCCTAGCATCAATCCTACCTGCCATGGGAGCAACACTACGTCGCGTGCTGGCGCTGTGTCTTGTCCACCGAGCTATTTAGCGATTAGCAGCGTCCGGCGCGTCATAGGTGTGCGGCTGCTGCTCTAGACCATAGCGTATGGTCGCGAGGTCAAGGTCTGGATACTGCGCCGCAACGAGATCCAGTGTTTCGCTTAACACCGTCTGCAGCTCGGCTGCTGCCTCCGGTGGTGGCGCGACGAACATGCGACGAAATCGTGCTCCAATCGCGGGCGGTGCTAGCACCAGTGCATCCAGTGCTGGGTAGATCCACTTGAATGTCGGAAAATACACGTGGTTGAGCGCCAACAGCACCACAAACAGGCTGCACTGAATATCGCTCAGTAGATGCAGAAAGCTGGTCGGATTGTCGCGCCGCGCGGCCAAGTTCAGGTGGCGTAGGTAAAAATGCGGCAGATACGTGTCGAGGAAGCGGCGCGCCAACGCGTCGGGATAGCGCGCCACACGCAGCTTGAAGTGCTCCACGAGCGGTGCGCCGTACAGCGGGAGGCAGGATGCCATGACCGCGAGCCGGTTATTGGCGACCAGGTCGAGGCTGTGCTCATGCAGCACTGTATCGATCAGAGCCGCCTCGTCCGCGTGCGTCGTGTGCCACAGATCGACCGGGATCCCACCGATCCGCAGCGCATAATCCTGAATGGGCACACGCGCCGGCTCTCGCAGCTCGGCACCGAGGTGCCGCATGACGTCGTGGCGCAGCGTGGCATCGGGCGGCTGCTGCCACAGCACCAGTAACTCGAGGTCCGAGTACGCGTCGGCATAGCCGGAAGCGACCGAGCCGATCACGGCGATGGCCTGCACGGCAGCGAAGTCCTTCAGCTGCGCGGCCAGGTGGCGGGCAAGCGCGCGGCGCCACTGGGTATGTGTATCCACGATGTGTACCTCTCGACTACGGAAACCTCCTGATACCATAGGATGCCTTTCCCTGCACGTCGCTTGGCATCTGCACACAGCACACAGTGCCCCCTCCGTGAAGCTACGCGGTGCTGAACGGGGCCCTCTGGAATGCTCGGCAATGTCGCTCCAGCACAACTGACCAAGCTGAAGTGCTTCAATCATCGGCAGACAGATTAGAGAAACGCGCTGCGCTGCTAGGCCATCACGGTTTTCCTGACAGTGAGAGGTGCCCACATAAGGGTACTATTCCCCTCTGGTGCAGTGCCGTTCATAGTATCGCGCAGAATTGCGACGAATCGCGCAACGGGGAAGATCGTGTCCCACGGTTACCTTGACCACAACGCATATGCACTCGACTTGTGTTATGTCACCTTGAACGCAAGAAAGCGTAATGTACACATATCGAAGGGCAGGATTACGCGCTAGATAAAGACAATTGCTGGCGTAGCTAAGGTGTACGTCTGCAATCAAGCTATGCCGTGACTACATCTGACGAAGCATATACGTCGTCGCCCGCGCCTGACCAACGCGATCGATGACCTCGGTGTCGACCAGTATTTTCAGATCCACCTGAATGGAGCGTAAGCTGCGCACTGCCCGGCTGGTCTTATTGATCACATCGGCAATCTCTTGCGCATTCATCGCACCCTGCTGCTGTAGCGCCGTCACAATCTGGAGCTGTGACTCGGTTAGCAACACGCGTTCGCGCGCTGCTCCAACGATCTCCTGGCCAACGATCCCAATGGTGAACGACGTCCGTGTTTCGCGCATGGTCGGCGCCGCAATGCCAAGCTTCTTGCACTCGGCAAACACAGTATCTAGCCCCTGACCAAATCGTTCCACATAGCTGCGCTGGTACAGCAAGCGTACCAATCGTGGATTGCGGGCATACTGTTCGTCAAGAATGGTTTCGATCGTTACACCAGGTGGCAGTGCTCCAGGACTGGTCCATTCGATCCGGTCACGGAACATCGCAATCCGTACAGAGGAGGTGTCAATTGCGTAGTCACGATGAGCGACGGCGTTGACCGTCAATTCGCGGAGAGCCAGTACTGGATACTGCGGCTGCTCGTGGCGTTGAGCGCTTCCCTGCAGGCGATAACCGTGGCGCATACTGCTGGTCAGGTACGTGACGACGCGGTCGATCTGTTCGGCAACGGTGCCCGTGTACTCCTGCATATGGAGAACGTCGCCAGAGTTTATGTCAACTCCCTGATAGTGCGCCAGGGTTACCGTCGCCTGCGGCAGGTGGCGTTGCGGCCAGCGGCCGAACATCAAGAAGCCGGCAACGGTTGGGACGAGGCGACCATCCTGAACGACCACGGCCCCCTGTTCAAGCAGAAAGTCGTCGAGCGTAGGAGCTGCTCCGCTATATCGGCCAGTGTTGCGCGTGTAGTCGACGTGTTGTTCGACAGTTTTGTCGTCCAGGTCGTCACGAGTCGTGCCTGGCACAGTGGTCTGGTCGAAGCTACTCTGTGTCGTCATCTCGCCTTTATTCCTCTCACGTCGATACCTCGTATGGTGCGGCGAGCAAGCGTACCTACACGTCGAACGAATGGCTTGCCCCACCTATTCTGACCTCATCATTCCGTAGCGTCAAGAACAACCATTCCTTTTCGCGTATCTTCCATTATCTTGTAAACGCGATGGTGGATTTGTAATGTCCTAACCCGATCATGGCAGGCCAGGTTGAGGGAGTATGAGCGCATATCTACTACCAGAGCGGCAAAACATTACGTAAAGCACTATGCGATTAACCGGAATACCAAATAAGCGGTTTACTACTCTTTCTTATAGCTATTAAGATCTGAATATCTAGTTAACCAGATTTCTACGTTTTTAGCAATTCGCCTGACTATATATAACAATAATCAGCATATTGCTTAAGCGAATTGTTAGTAAATCAATCTTTCGATAATTCGAATAACTTGCATTATAATAATAAGGAAAGATAGAAAATAACATTAGATAGTAGTGATAATCATATAATTGCTTAAGCAATATGCTGATTTGTTGTTTATCCATATGCTTGGAATACCAACTAATCACATCATTATATAGCTGGCTACTTGACATACTAATTATACTATTAATTGAACTACTGATGATCCAGTTATTCTACTACTCGCATTATCGCTGAGGTGCTTATATGATAGTGAATATTGTAGGTTTCAAGGGAGGAGTCGGGAAAACAACGACGGCAATCCACCTGTCAGCTTACTTTAGCACACTCGGTACGACGCTCTTAATTGATGGCGACCCAAATCGCTCGGCGTCAGTTTGGGCTCGCTCCGGTAAGCTGTCGTTCAAAGTTGTCGACGAACGCGTTGCCGCTCGGCATGCCCAGGGCGTTGAGCATTTCATCGTAGACACGCAGGCACGACCGACGGAGGATGACTTACGGGTGCTTGCCGAAGGATGCGATCTGTTGATTTTGCCAACAACACCGGATGGTCTCTCGCTTGATGCACTCATGCTCACCGTGTCAGCTTTACGTAATATCGGTGCGACGAATTACGCGGTGTTACTGACCATTGTTCCGCCGCGTCCAAATCGCGATGGTGAGGACGCCATGAAAGCGTTGACATCTGCGGAGCTACCGGTGTTTCCATCGGTAATTCGCCGGTTTGTCGCGTACCAACGAGCAGCAGTGCTCGGTGTGCCAGTGTACGAGATTGAAGATCGTAATGCGAATGAAGCGTGGCAGGATTACATAACAGTTGGGAAGGAGATTGCAGGATGAGTGACAATAATCGCTTTAAGGATGTGTTGAACGCAGCGCGAAACCGCGAGCAAGCAGTGCCGGCAGTGCCGTACAATGACAGGACACACGAGCAACCAGCTAACATAGAAACGCCAGTGCCCACACATCCAGCACCAGCCAAACGTGGCCGGCCCCCAGGGGGCAAACGCAATAACCCCGACTATGAGCAAGTGGCAGCGTACATTCCCAAAGAACTCTACCGGCAGGTACAGATCCGGCTCTTACAAATGGAGCCTAAGGGTCAGTTCTCGGACCTCGTTGAATTCTTATTAAACAAGTGGATACAGCAACCGCCTCGACAATAGGTTGACATAATTTATTGCCGGCAACGAGTGTAGGGAATTCGGCATTCGGCGGAGGTGTAGGAAGTGTCTGGCATGAACCTTCGCAGCATGCACATGGCTCCTGCACAATGTCTCCCATTAACTTAGATCGGGTATGGCTATACTTACCATAACATAGCGTAAATAAATGGTAGTTTTATTACGCTATTA
>JASKZZ010000422.1 GCA_030147335.1 Herpetosiphonaceae bacterium
GGACCTCACGCTTGCGACCGATGTGCAATCGTTGCACCAATGTCGTGCACTGTATCGCGAGGTGCTGGGGCAGGATCCACGGACGTTCCCGATGCCGATCTGGATGTTCCAGCGATTTGGGTTCGTGGGCAAAGATTTGACAACTATGAGGCGCTGGCTGCGCACTGGAGTCGTGAACCTTGAAATCGCTCCGACCTACAACCTCCTTGCGGACGCGCTGACCGTACCCGCCTGGCTCAGCAGTCAGAAGGTGCGGTGACTGGTACTCGTGAGACCTGCCCGTAGGGTGCGTCAATGGCGCAGCCACAGACGCGATGGGTTACAGGGCTGTGGCGTTGTGCGCGAGTGACAGCTCGGTGTGACTCGTCCGTATCTTTCGAACGCGGCGCAGCGTTCTTTTAAGTGATGGTGTCTTCCACCACGTATCACGCCCTCAACGCCCGCACTCTGTGTCTTATGCCGCGTCGCACAACCATACGTGAGTCACCGTTTGTTTCTTGTTCCTTCACAAAGGGAGGCCGCATCATGCTTCGCACCTTTTTCGCCCGTGAAGAAGGCCAGGGTCTGGTCGAGTACGCCCTGATTCTCGTGCTGATTGCCATTGTCGTCATCGGCATTCTGTCGGTCCTTGGCCAGCGCGTCTCGACCGTCTTCTCACAGATTAACTCGGGCCTCAGCCGCTAAGTCCCACCAAAGTCCACCCCGGCAACGAGGACTCAATGGCGCGTCCTCGTTGTTGTTTGTCTTGTTACTCAATCGTCGGCAGCCACTCCACACCCCCATCACAGCTCAAGCAGTAAGCGTTTGCCGTGAGTTCACGCCCCTCCAGCTGCAGCCACATTGATGCCACGCATACATATAGAGTCGTGCCCTCTGCAGCGGCTACGGCTGTTAGTGGCACATTACGTTTGGTTACAAGCAGGCGTGGTGTCTGCCACGCTCGCACGCGTCGGAGTATCACTGTGTCCAATGTCTGCCCCAGCGTGATCGGACCATGCTCATGACTTACTGTTGCTGTTTTGCAGCAATAAGATCACGCGTAGCGTTCACAACACGTTCCCAACGCGGATCGCCAGTACACCCTGTGGGCTGTTGTTTGACGTACGTGGTGGTATCGATGGTTACCGTGATAAACGTTGTTCTCGCTCCCACACACTGCGAACGGAAGAACGATAGGTTGTTAATTGTATCAAATTGGTTGTCGCGCACGACACGATACAGGGTGTCAAGTTCAGCCTCTGTTACGATACAGTCCCCAATCTGGGGCGGGTTAACCACATAACAGTGCTGAGATGACACTTCAATCATCTGCTTGAGATCGACCGGGCCAAGGAGATGCGGGAGATAGTCCTCATACTTGATGACGAGGGTGGCCGGTCGGATAGACGGCACGTGACTGCATGTGCGAAACCAGAACGTCCCTCCACAGGCGAGAAGGGTCAGGACGATGCCGATGGTCAAGCACGTCACGCGCGCAGTGCTCAATGAGCAAGAATGTACGGGGGCAACATGATGATCGTTGGTGTGTAGCATAGTCATAGATCATGCCTTGGGAGAACCCCGGCAATCCTACAGGAGAACCTGATGCACGAACTTCTACTTCACTCGTCAAGACGACGCATACGTAGGAATAGTTCCCTCTGGCCCATGTTCGGTAGCTTCACGGGACGTTTAGCTGGTCTAACCGCTCTTGCCTGCTGAGGAAAGCATATGATGTGTATGTCGAGGTGAGCAAAGAGTAGGTCTATCTGGCATCAATTCAGGTCATGATACTCCGCATTGCTCGGTCACAATGCGCTCCATCGGCGACCACCCTTGAATGTTACACCGCCTCTCAGCAATGCGTGTCCTGTAGCCCATCCCCGTCACGTTTACACGACCGCCCCCAGGGTCTTTTCTGTGGAAACCTCACGGACGACCATAACCTCGCGATTGTGCATCTTTTCGATGAGGCGGAATGATATACCTCGTTTCTCCACGTGTATGCGGCATGCTTAACAAAGGCTGCAGATATGTGCGCTTAATGAGTAGCGCCACGAGGCCGCTGAGCTCTATCAAACGGTCGTGAGCTGAACCGCCAGACGTTGCTCACAGTCACCATCGCTTCGACCATACCGTACGCTGGCTCGATATAGTCTTCGGTGTCTGCTGCCAGATTGACAGGAGTATATTGATCGACATAAGGTGAAGGGTGTAGGCAAACTGTAGTGCCAGGACAACAACCTGAGGAATTTTAAGGCAATCGAGGCCGTGCTACTCAGGCCAAATGTGGCGTTCGATCTGCATGGCCTCGGACGTTTGCTGCTGTAAAAGACGAGACGTGCTTAATGAATCAATCTTTCCTTTGTCGGTCCACGGTTAATGAAGAAGCCTGATATTGCGTCAATGAAAGGTTGGTTCATGCGTGCTATTTGTTTGCGTCAGCTTGCCACAGACTGGCAGAAGCTGCCGAAGGCCGAGCCGAGCGCTCAGCACTACTTCGCGCCAAGCGGCCAGGCGATTACCCATGATCCATTCTGGCGTTACTGGAGCACGTACTGGCTCGAGCTTGGTGATCGCGGTGTGAGCGAGCGTGACTATAGAATTCGAATTACAGCGAGGCTGCGCTTACAACTATCGTCGGCTCTGGAGATGGTGTTTGATAACGAGCGGACAACGCACGATAGGCGAACGAGCGCATTGCCACGACGGTAACCGCCAGTCCGATCATTCCCGCAAACGTAAACAACAGTGCAAGACCGCGATCAGTGCCAACGCCAAACCACGGACCGAGCAACCGTACACCCGCACCGGTGGTCATGAATGGAATAAACAGCCATTGGGCGATGGGGCCAATCAAGAAAGCCGTAATCGGCGAGGCAGCCTGCTCGACGCTTTGCGCGAAGCCGAACACGCGTCCTTGTCGGTCGGGGGGGACCACCTTTTGCAGAATCGTTTGCTCGGCAGCTTCCACGATTGGAACAAGACATAACCATATAAACATGCCGACCGTCAGCAGAATGATTGATGCCTGAATGGTAAAGAAGATACACACGGTCCACATAACAATGTTGGCCAGAAAGAGTGAACGCAGCGGGTTTCGGCCCAACCCCCGTTTGGCTACCAGAACGCCGCCGACAATAAAGCCCAGGCTGAGAAAGCCCCACAAAGCACCCCAAACTTGAACCGATACCAGCAACAGACCGTAGGCATCCATCAAGGCCATGAAAATGCCACCAAGGAAGTTGTTAAAGGTGTGAAAGAAGATTAAGCCAAATAAACCTGGAACATGTCGGATGGCACGAATAGTCCCCTGAATATCAATGCGATCGGTTCGTTGATCAGGCGCCTCGACTGGCGTTGCGGCTCGATCCGGAATGGTAATCGTAAAAAGGTGGAAGATTACCAGTAGCATGAGCACAATCGCGCATACGAGTAGCCAAAAAAGGCCCACAAATCCAATCAGCATGCCGCTCAAAATTGACGCTACCAGAAACGCAACGCCATTGGTTGTGCCAACCAACCCGTTCGCTTTGTCACGTTCCGCTTCGGGGATCATGATCGGTACAAGCGTAGACAGCGCAATACCACGCAGGTTCCCGATAAGCGCGCCGAGTAAGGTTAGCACAATAAACAGCCACAGTTGAACACTGGAGTGATCTGCAAACACGGATGATGGTGTCGCAACAAACAGCGCACAGGCAAGAATGTAGGCGACCAGCGAGCATCCGCTTGAAACCAACATCATCCGCTTTTTAGGATAGCGATCAACCAGTGAGCCGAGGAACAAGCCGGAGACAGCGATCGTGGTTGTATATATGCCAGCCATGACCGATGTCGCGATAACTGACTCGGTTTGGAGATATACCCAAAACGTAACCGCAAACCAGACCATTGTGTTTGTGAGCGATGCGGCAAGTGCATTGGCTACGACGGCATAGAACGTCTTCATCATGAGTCTGACCTCCAATCGTGAGACCTGCTCGCGACCATGCCTGCGGCGATGGAATATATCAACACGGTGCGTCGGGTATTCTCGTTATATGTGAGGATGATCATAACGGTAAGTTGTGACACGTAGTGCCACAGATTGGAGTCTAATTATGGCAGCATGGGCGTTGCTGACAGCATTCATTTGCAAAATAAGGTGCTGAACGCGTGCTTCAAAGCCCCAAACTCGTCGCAGTTTTACATCTACTCATTGAATCAAAGGTAGTAGTCGATGTGCTGTGACGCTGTCCGCTAAAAATATCTATGCTGCTTGTATGGCTCTGCTTTGCATGCTGGAGCCGAACGGCCCATTAACTGACTGTTAGATACTGACGAGCAGCAGTTTCACTACAGGGGGAAGCGAAAACAGCACACCCTCAAAAATCTGCTCCTGATTGCGGACGATTGCCGCGTTCGATTTCTCGGTGCTACGTATAAAGGCACCTAGCATGATAAAGCGTGGCGGACCAAGAACACTTTGTGGTGCCGGTCACCATAATCTTGTATCAAGTTAAGGCTTCACCGTTGCCAACGTCACATTCAAGCAGCGCAAGAACAAGTTATGCGGTGGTGTGCCGACACCGGACGAACGGTCCGGCACACGTAAACGCTCGTGTTGTCACATCCGATACACGCGTTTGACATTCACCATCAACACGTCGACTTTCAGAATCGCGTTCAGCGAGAATGCGCTTGAGACGGGTGTTTTCTTGCTCCACCTCCGCGACTGACTCGATCTCGTCAGCCTCCACCAGAATCCTACCATGTTTGCACACATTGCGAGAAATGAAACGACCGAATGGTAGCTAAACCGAGCACCGTCATGAATAGGTCGACGCAAGTCCAACGCAAGCAACGCGACGGCTCAAGCATGCTCAACGACCACAGTCGTGGGGGTGTGTGGTCCGTCGTTGCAAGCGTCAGCCCTACGCCTGGCCTTCTGACCGCCACGAAGCTGGTGCGATGATGGTTCCAGGGACATGCGAACCCGCACTAGGATGGCGTGTTAGAAACCGTCGTCCGCTGTTCCACGGGAAGCCCTTTCGTGCAAGTTCCCGCTCGAGTCGGCTGTATATTTCGTCGGATATAGGGTCAATATACGTGCATTACGAACTGATTCCAGTCGTCAAGCCACACAATCCTCCCAAATCATACATGATTCTTGATGTCATCACGAGAGGCCCATGCATAAACATATTCTAGTATTTATTACTGCTCTTTTGCTTGGAGCAATAAGTTATTTCTTCATCGTACAGTTTATCAAGCAGCCTAGTGTGCTCATGCCTCAGAAAATGCCTCACGTGGTCGATGCAAGCATGGATACGATCCTAGCATCGCTTGAAAGTGAACTCAAGAAACATCACCCTGATATCGACAAAGCTGCGCGCCCTGGGATAACGCAGCAGGAGTTGCAACAAGCAGCGACGACACTCGGCATGCCGGTGCATCCCGACATGGAGCGCTTGTACCTGTGGCACAACGGTTTTACGAATGATGCCGAGTTGTTTCCTGGTCATACGTTTTGGTCATTGGAAGAAGCGATCCAAACGAATAAGGACTTGGCAGCAGCCTACAAGAAATCAGGCACGAGCGCTCTCATGGCGGATGAGGCATCATGGCTGATACTCTTTCCGGATGGGGCTGGGGATGGATACTATTATGACCCGCAGTACGACTATTCCACTGGGGGCGTTTTTTATAATTTTAGAGAAACGGGCGACTACATGCGTTTTCCCTCGATAAAGAATTTACTGATGGCGATCGTTGAGTGTTATGAAGCAGGGGTGTACACAGGTGATTCGGTTCTGGATTTTGAAGTAGAGCATCGAACTATGCAAAAATATGGGATGGACGTGCGCGAACCCTAGCGTTTATCATCACCGACATCCGGAGAAAAATTTCACAGAGGATTACTCAAAGACGGTGCCGGTTACGAAATTACTGGACCGTCTAAATAAGAATCAACTGACGAGCATTGATGCTAGTCGGCCATATGATTTGGTTGTTACGGAGATATCGAGGATATTGATGATATTTTTTACTCCTCGACTTTCAAATTTGAGATAACAGTTGGTTATATAGAAGGAGGATGGTAAATTTTCATTAATATCACCAATCTCAACCGCAAACCCATTTACCATGTGTTGGTGAGCCCAGGACAACCGACTGGCCTCTCCGGCTAAGCGAACATGTCTCGAAGGAACCGACGTTGGTCGATTGACCGCAGACGTACATTTCTGGAGGGCTGTGATGCAGCGTACGCTATCCCTTCTTTCCACGCCTTCATCGCTCGTTGTACGCCACATGGGTGGCCCAGCTCCGTTGCCATAATTGCTTCACCGAACGTCTGCCAGCTCGGACCCGAAGTGAGCGCCTAGTGGATGCGGACACGACACACGCGGCGAGCTAAGGTGTGGG
>JASKZZ010000432.1 GCA_030147335.1 Herpetosiphonaceae bacterium
ATCAGGCGCAAGACCAGTAACGGGGTGACTCGCTTTTTGGAAGAAATCACGGCTGGTTTGGGCAGCTTCTTGCCAGAATTGCCGATCCCCTTGCCGCTGGTCCTCATATCCCGCCGCCCAGCGATTCCAAAGCTCGTAGAAGGCTGGAAGGTGATATGAAGGATCGGTAAAGGTCGCTGCCATCTCGTACGGCACAAACACGATCTGCTTATGTTCACGATTGAACATGTTTGTCACCGAACTGCTGCGTCCAAGCATATCGCTCTTATGCAGCATTGTGTTGAGGATTGCATCGGCCTCAGCACGATACCGGTATATTTCCGCGCCATCACCCCATCGACCAGCAGCAAAGAACAGTGCTGTAGCGAACCATTCCTCACCATCGGATGCCGGATTCATGTCAAGCTTGGAGCCATCTTCGCTGCACTGCCATGCAAAATACCCCTGACGATCCCCCTGCTGGTGCTGCATGTGCGTTTTTGCCCAATTCCAAATCGCGTTAAATTCGGCCTGTTTGTCAAGCTGTACCGCGATCATCATGCCATAAGACATGCCCTCGGAACGAATATCGCCGTTGCCAATATCTTTGACATAGGCCATCGGGCCGTGCTCGTTTTCACCCGCAGGATAGTAGACGCGACGATTGTCATCGGTTGAGGCGAACAAGCTCTGCCACGCAGCGTCGATCTTTGCGGCAATCGCTTCCTGGCTTTTACCACGCTCGATAAACAAGTTGCGATATACACCGCTTTGGAATGCTGGTTGCATACCTGCTGCGGCCGGTGTGCTTACGGTCGGCATAGGAGACGTACTCACCTCCGGGGCATTGCTGCATGCATTCAACCAGAGCGAACAAGCCATCGCTGTTACGTTCCATTTGAGAAACTGGCGCCGCGTGTATGTCGTGCTGATTTCGCAGCCAGTTTTATCGTGCTCCATTTAACACCTCGTTTACTGCATTGACCAGGAACAGGTAACTGGCGGCAACATCGACAACGTACTCGTTCTGGCCCCACAGGAAGGACCAATCCTCTTTGTTTTCTGGAAAATCCGGCTTGAGGATCAAAACACCTGGCACGACCCCACCGGCAATAAACGAGAAATCAGCACGATTATTGCCATAAGCGACCTCCTTTGAGCGCGTCCCAACTCCAGAAACAAACGAAATGTCCGAATCAGGATGACAGCCGTACAGATAGTTCAGGCCTCGAAAAATCGTCTCTCGGTCGATAAGCTGTGGGAACGAGCGATGCAGCAGGTAATTTGTGATCGCAAACCGAATAATCGTTGCATTGCCGGCCCAGCCACCAGTTGTAATTGGCACGCCAAAGGGATTGTTGTTGCCGACCTCGGCTATCTGCTGGCTGTATTGTTGTACACGTTCCTCAAGCCGACGCGCGAAATCCTCGTCCATGTACGGCATTGCCCGAACCGCGACCTCGGCATGCTGCTCAAAGTGCTGTTCAACAATGGGCCATAGCTCGTTGATCCGCTGCTTGTATCGGGCTTCACCAGTGCAAATTAGCAGTTCCAGCGCGGCTTTCAACTCTTCTTCTTCCAGCTGACCGCCAGTTGTATTGCCATGCGCAAAGATGGCGGGCGGGTGCCCATGTTCGTCATCCCAGACACGAACGGCCGTTGCCAAACACTCATCGGCTAGCTCGTCCTTGTAGCAACGCAGCGCACGACTTGCCGCCGCTAATGCCGCAATCGAGCCATAATTGAGCGGCGTAGATTTACTGGTAAATGCCCATCGATCGTCAAAAGTGCCACTGCGGAAACCGTCATTTTCGCCAGCTTTAAGCTGAGGAGCGTGAACCAAATTATCAGTCTTGGTCGAGGCATCGCCAAGATGAGCATACTGCCTTAGGTCTGGCTCGACAATGCCAGGAATTGCATGACCGACGGCGCGATGCTGTGCAATAAGGGCAAGTGTTCCATGTTCGATGTGTTGAAGCAAGTCAGGAATGCCATCCGGAGCATGGATTTCGACATAGCGGCGCTCCTGGTCAATTGTAGTCTCATCGCGCTCGATACGAAATGTTTCCCAGGTATGCACCAGGTCAAGAATCGTCGCATACTGCGTTTGTGTACGAATATCGAAATCACCAGCGTCAAACCAGCCACCAATATTTAATCCCGGAATGTGTTCGCCAGGCGCATACGGCGAATCAGTCGTAGGACCCTGTGCGTACAGATCAAAATGCTCGTGATTGACCGGTGCTTGCAGCGCGTCATCGAGATGGGATGCGCCATGCCAAACCCGATACGCTTCGCGTACAAACATGTGGTCCATCTGCACCGGAAAAAACACGTCGAGCGTCGGCTGCCACGCATGGAGGTAGATGTCAGGCGCAATCTGGAATGGCGCTGTCGATACGCCGTCGTACTCCAGGACATACAAGCCAGCGTCTCGAACCTCGCTGAAGTCAAAGCGCGCATAGTTGTAGCGCAGGTACATGCCCCAACTCTGGGCTTGCGCTGTGTGCTGCTCAACACGCTGGCCATCGGGCAGGACTCGCAGAACGCGTGCACGTGGAGCCAACGGTGCGTTTGCGTCAAGCTCGATCACGGCAACCTTTTGCTGCTCGGGATGGTAGCCGACTTGGGAATGAGCGATCATTGGCGGTCTGGTCCAATTTGGTAGGGTACTTGCAGTCAGCATCCACTCAACAACCGTGCCCGACTGCTTGGCAGGCAAAACGCTGCGTACAACATACCAGGCGTTCTGGGCGCTATTGCGGCCATCGAAAAGCGCAAGCTTGCCACTGAGGGCCTTAATGGTTACATGCCGCGAAAGGTCTTCGGGAGCGAGTACGAGCGTGTGACCGCTTGCAAAGGGTTTTGGAACGATCGTACCATCACCGGAAATTGCTGTTGGACCGCATGGATAGCGTGGAAAAAGACCACTTTGATTGTCGATGAGATACGCCTTGCCATAATAGGCAGCGGGCAAAAATTCCAGATTGACGCCAGCACGGTCTTCCAATTCCGCAGGAAGCGGCTGCTCCAGATCAACACGCAGGACAACACCGTCCTCATGCGCTTCGACACTGATCGTGTATTGAAAATCGTAATCTGGATACGCTAAGCGCGTGTGGATGCTATTGGATGCCGGATCAACGCTGCGATCAACAAGTGTTGGCGTAAGATCCCATTGTCCAGGCGTCGCGCTGAGCCGCACATCGCCATTAGTAGCCGTTCTCACGCCATGATGGATCAACTCAATCCCGCTGATCTTAGCATCGCTGAACAGACCGTCGTACCAGTTGCTGAACGCGAAAACGTTTAGACCACGGGTTTCAAAGTAGCTGCGGTCATTCAGATTCAATCGAGTGTTCATTGAACGCTCCCATTCGGCGTGCCGTACGACGCGAATTCGCTGTTCAACTTCGGGTACAGCATATGCAACGTAAACTTCGCCGCCGCGTTGCTGCTCGACTGACCTCCCGCAAAGGTGTAACGCTTTCGTTACTTCAAGCAACCTGTTGGGAGTGTTTCAGTCACCCTGACGTATTCGCATCGCCGACTTACGGATAGTTAGTTCAGCCGGGAATCGCGGCAACATTGCCGGCTGGTTATCGATTAAGCGCAGTAAGCCCTCGGCACCGGCCTTGCCCATCTCATGTGCGGGTTGGTGCACCGTTGTTAGTGGCGGCAGTGTATATGCCGACAGGTGCTGGTCATCGAAGCCCACTACCGAAACATCATTTGGAATACGGTAGCCATGGTTGTATAGCCCAAGCATCACGCCATACGCTGATTGATCATTGGCTGCGAAAATCGCCGTAAATCGCTCGCCCCGCGCAAGCAGCTCTTCGACTCCCGCGAGACCGGACTCTTCGGTAAATTGCGTATCGACGATCAGTCGCTCATCCAACGAAATCCCGGCTTCGGCTAACGCTCGACAATAGCCCGCGTGACGGTCCGCTGCATCGGGATGGCTAGACGTACCCCGTATGTGTGCGATACGTGTATGGCCTAAGCCGATGAGATAGCGCGTTGCGCGGTAGGCACCATGGATATTGTCGATGTATATGCACTGCTGCTCAAGCCCTTCGACCCGCCGCTCAACCACGACCATTGGCACTTGTGCCGCAATCGTGCGCAGTTTTTCGTCGGGAATATGGCTACCCACGACGATCACGCCGTCGACCCGTCGATCCAGCAGCAACTGCAGCGAACGCACCTCCTCCACCCGGTCGGAGCGCCAATGCGTAGTCGTCAGCATCGGCTGGTACCCTGCCTGATCAAGCCCTTGCTCAATACCTGAAACAACCTGAGCAAAGAAAGGACTACCGATGTCTTGGACCAGAACACCGACTGCCATCGAACGACCACGGGCCAGTCCTTGCGCCACTGCATTTGGACGGTATTGCAGTTGATCCACAACCGCCATCACTAGCGCCCGCTTATCGCCAGCGACACGTTTCGTGCCACTGAGCACACGGGAAACCGTGCTAGGTGAGACACCCGCTTGACGCGCAATATCTTCGATCGTGATGTTTTTATCCATAGGTACTCTTGTCGCTCCGCGCTATTATGATTGACGGGGAAAGCGCCGTCAAGTTTATCATGCCGTATCGTTGACAATATGTTATGGGCAGAATATACTCGCCCGCGCAAGCGTTTTCCTAATATTCACAACTAATTTCTTGACGGATACTTGATTCATTCTAGCAGAAGCGGGCTTCAGCACCGTTTCGCCTACATGACAGACGTGACACACACCTGGACGTGCCACTATCCGGTTGAGGAGGTTTATCAGGTGCGAACACTGGTTCTATGTGATGATTATTGGCATCCAGCCCAAACAGCGCGTGAAGGTCTTGGTCCATTAGAAGCCCTTGGCTTTACATTTGATTGGATTGAGCAAGGCACCGACTGGTCGACTGAGCGGATGCAAGCGTATCCAACCGTTATCCTCACGAAAACGAACCATGTTTCGGCCAGTGACCAACGACAGTGGGTCGACGACGAAGCACAAACCGCATTCATGGAGTATGTACGCCAGGGCAACAACTTACTGGTACTCCATTCCGGCTCGGCTGGCTACGATACACTACCCTTGTTACGCCACTTGATGGGCGGTGTATTTGTTCATCATCCTCCTCAATGCGCCGTCACAGTCGAACCCAACGCCGGGCATCATCTTACAGTTGGTGCAAGCGCCTTCACACTCGTTGACGAACACTATTTTATGTCCCTTGACGACAACCAGGCCGATGTTTTTCTGACCACACGATCAACCCATGGCATACAGCCGGCAGGTTGGACTCGAACGGAAGGTGATGGACGTGTTTGCTTGC
>JASKZZ010000447.1 GCA_030147335.1 Herpetosiphonaceae bacterium
TCAGCCACTGCTACCCGCTCACGGGCCTCGGCCAACAGTTGCTCCAGCGCCGGATGCTGATCGGCTTGTTGTTGAAGATGATCCAGAAAATGTCGCAGCTCATCAAGCTCTCTGCCCAGCCGGTTCATCTCATCCTTGGCCCGCCGCTCCAGCTCCTCATACTCTCCAAGGCCCAATATATCGGCGAGTACCTGCTTTCGCTCAGCCGGCTTCCGACCAGTAAACTCATCGGCGCGGCCTTGAACCAGGAACGCCGAGTTTACAAAAGTGTCGTACTCAATCCGCAACACACGATTGATTGCTGCCTGTGTTTCATTGATTGTATCTCCCGACAAGTTGCGCCAGCCGCCACCGGTTTCCTGTGCCTGCAACATCAGCGTCGTTATTCCCGCCCTTTTTTGACGCTTACGGCGACGAATGACGCGGTACAACTGCTCATTCAGCAAGAAATCAAGTACAACTTCCATCTCGTCGCGGCCCACCGTAATCAAATCATCGTCACTTTTGGCACGGGCTTTACCCCATAACGCCCACGTGATTGCATCGAGCAGCGCTGATTTGCCGGCGCCATTATGACCGGATAAGCACGTTACGTGCATTCCTGCAAAATGAAGGGGCGGAACATCCTCACCGTAACACATGAAATTGCGAACCTGGAGCTGCTCGGGGACCATGCGCTTCCTGTTTTCTAACAAATATTTGAACGGATGTGCGATTTGTATTATAACAAAGGAAAAGAACCAAGAACGGAACACTAAGAACTTTGCCAGCCCTTAGCCTTCTGCTCCTGGTCCTTGATTCTTGGTTCTGGGTTTTGCTTAGGCGACCGGCGCTCCCGTTTTCACCGGAACATCGGCTTCCGCCGCCTGATTTGGCAGCAGCTCGTTTACTTCTCGAGCGCGATGACAGGCCGCGAAGTGGCCACCGCCATAATCCACAAACGCGGGTTCTTCAACACGGCAAATGTCGATAGCAATTGGGCAGCGCGTATGGAAGCGACAACCAGGCGGAGGGTTGATTGGGCTTGGCACGTCGCCTTGCAAAATAATGCGCTGCCGCTTGCGTTCAATCTGTGGGTCGGGAATGGGCACAGCGGAAAGCAGCGCCTGCGTGTACGGATGCAAGGGCTGACGATACAGCTCTTCGCTGTCCGCCAACTCCACAATCTTGCCCAAATACATCACCGCGACACGATCACTGATATGCTTCACAACGCTGAGGCCGTGCGCAATGAACAAATAGGTTAGACCCAGCTGATCCTGCAAATCTTCCAGCAGGTTGATCACCTGCGCCTGAATCGACACATCAAGCGCCGATACCGGTTCGTCGCAAACCACAAAATCCGGCTCAACTGCAAGCGCCCGCGCGATGCCAATACGCTGGCGTTGGCCTCCGGAAAACTCGTGTGGATAACGATTAATAAAGTACGGATTAAGACCCACAACCTGAAGCAGTTCCTGTACGCGTTCACGAACCGCTTTTTTGCCCTGCCGCAGTTTATGAACCTCGATCGGCTCCGCAATAATATCGCCGACCGTCATACGTGGATTGAGCGAGGCATACGGGTCTTGAAAAATCATCTGAACATCGCGACGTGTGCGCCGCATTTCAGCGCCGTTGAGCTTGGTCAGGTCGCGGCCCTCAAAGATAACCTCGCCGGATGTCGGCTTGTACAACTGGAGGATAGCCCGGCCTGCGGTTGACTTACCACAGCCTGACTCGCCCACCAGTCCCAGCGTCTCACCACGTTTGATCGTCATATTGATGCCGTCAACCGCTTTGACGGCGCCAACCTGACGCTGGATTACAATCCCACGCGTGATTGGAAAATACATTTTGAGGTCGCGCACCTCAAGCAGCGTATCGCCGTTCTTCTGCGCGTTGCTCATCAATTATGTCCTTTTATTTGTTTCTAAACATGAAAACAGTGGACCCGTACATGATATTTTGCAACTGAATGCCCCAAAGATTTGTGTCTTTAGGGCAAACAACCATCTTTTATGTTGTCTGCTCAACAGGCTGTGTTACCGGCGCTTGATTCTCGGTCTGCGCTTGCGGTGACGCATTACTGCTCATCAGCCAGGGCGCGTGGACATCAAACAAGCATGCGGCGCGCTGGTTCGAGTGGACAGGTCGCAGCGGCGGAACCTGCTCATAACAAACATCTTGCACGTAGTCACAGCGCGCCGAGAACGAACACACCTGAGGTAGATTGATCAAATCCGGCGGCAGACCACGAATTGGCTCAAGTCTGTGGCCACGATTTTCGTCAAGACGAGGAATTGATTGTAGCAAACCAATGGTGTACGGCATACGTGGATCGGCAAAGATTTGTTCGGTCGGCCCTTCCTCGATCACTCGTCCGGCATACATCACGTTGACACGATCAGCCATTCCAGCGACAACTCCAAGGTCGTGCGTAATGATGATCACGGCCATACCCAACTCTTCTTGCAGCCGTCCAATCAGTTCCAAGATCTGCGCTTGAATCGTTACGTCAAGTGCCGTTGTTGGTTCGTCTGCAATGAGCAGCTGCGGATTGCACGAAAGCGCCATAGCAATCATCACACGCTGACGCATACCGCCAGAAAACTGGTGCGGATAATCGTCAAGACGCTTTTCGGGCGAAGGAATACCAACCATTGCCAGCAGTTCAGCTGCACGATTACGCGCTTCCTTGCCGGTCATCCTCATGTGCAGTTCAAGTGACTCAGTGATCTGCCGCCCAATCGTCAACACAGGATTGAGCGAGGTCATTGGGTCTTGAAAGATCATCGCGATGTCTTTACCGCGAATGTTGCGCATCTCGTCTTCGCTGTATTTGACGAGATCATCGCCGTCGAACAAAATCTGACCACCCACAATTCTTCCAGGCGGATTCGGAATGAGCCGCATAATTGAAAGCGACGTCACCGACTTGCCCGATCCGGATTCGCCCACGATGCCAAGAGTTTCGCCCTTGTCAACATGAAACGACACATTGTTGACGGCCTTAACCACACCGTCTTGTGTAAAGAAATGCGTTTCGAGATTCTTGACTTCCAACAATGGCGGCATACGAAACTCCACAGGCTAGTAGTCAGGGCTGGTACATGGTCACAAAGGTCGATACTCGTGCTACCCAGCATCGACCTGCTCATTATTTCGTTTCGCGTGGATCGAGGGCATCACGCAGACCATCGCCGAGCGAGGTAAACGCCAGCATAGTCAGCGAGATCAGCAACACCGGGAACAGTAGCGGGAATGGATTTGATGTAACTCCAGCAAATCCATCACTCATGAGCACGCCCCAGCTTGTTGGAAACGGATTATTCGGGTCAACCGAAGGCCGCATACCAACGCCAATAACTGTTAGCGTCGCCTCTGCCAGGATAAAGCTTGGAATGGCAAATGACAATGCAACAATCACAGGAGCCATTGCATTCGGCAGCAAGTGCTTCAACAAGATACTGCCGCGCGATACACCAACTGCGCGCGCCGCTTCAACAAACTCTTTCTGCTTAAGCGACAAAACTTGTCCACGCACAAGACGCGCAAGACCAGTCCAGCCAACGACCGCAAGCGCGAGAAACACAAGCAACAAGCCGTTAAATGTCTTTCCAATTGTGGTTTCGCGAAACGCGACGTTGACAGTGATAAGGAACAGCAAATCGGGGAACGCGGTAATGATATCGGTAAACCGCATGATCAGGTTATCGAGCCTACCACCTGCGTACCCAGCGATCAAGCCGATCGTCACACCAATTATTGAAACCACAACTGTTGGAATTAACCCAACAATGAGTGAAACGCGCGAACCGAAGATAAGACGTGAAAGTAAATCACGTCCTAATCCGTCAGTTCCCAAAGGAAACTCGGAGGTACCTCCTTGAACCCACATCGGTGGACGGCGACTGATGCCACCGTTCTGTTGAACCGGATTATGTGGTGCGAGAGCTTCAGCAAAAATTGATACAAATAAAATGAAGGCAATGAAAATGATACCGGCAAGCGCGGCCTTATTTCGTGAAAGCCGCCGCCACGCGTCACCCCAAAGAGTTCGCTGCTTACGTGTGGACTGGTCGTAAGCACCAGTCTTAAGCGTTGGTGCTGAAGTTGCCATCGCTACTTACCTCTACGTTAGACTAATGCGAGGATCAACCACGCCGTATAAAATATCCACAATTAAGTTCGCAACCGTTAACAGGAAGCAATAGAATAATGTCAAACCAAGGATCATCGAGTAATCGCGTCCGGACGTAGCCGCTACAAAATCGCGTCCAATCCCCGGCACTTGAAAGATCAATTCAACAAAAAGCGAACCTGTCATAAGACCGGCAAGGAGTGGTCCAGAAATTGTCACTACCGGCAGCATAGCGTTACGAACAATATGCTTCCAAACAACGACCTGGCTGCTCAAGCCCTTCGCTTGCGCCGTGCGAACATAATCTTGCCGCTTAACTTCCAACACGGTACTACGAACAATACGCGCGATATAGCCCATTGAGCTAAGACCTAGCGCCAATGAAGGTAACACCCATGGTTGAAAACCGCTATTCCAGTCTGAAATTACTGGAAACCATCTTAGCCAACTTGAAAATATGAGTATCAGCATAAAGCTGAGAATCAGCGACGATAAGGAGTAAATAGCAGTTGCCGTAAACAACACAATATAATCGATCCATGTATTTTGCTTCAGCGCCGCAAGCACTCCCAACGGAATACCAAGCACCATCGCTAGGATAAACGCCTGCACTCCGAGACGAGCTGTGTAGAAAAACTTACTCGGCTTACTGGAGGTGCCTTTGAAAATTTCTTGCTGAACGGTACGTCGGCCCTGAGATTTATAGGTTGGGCCAAGGTTTCCACCCATCGCGCCCCAAACAATCTTGTTATTACCGGTTTTTGCATCTTTCTCAATATCAAAAAACATATAGCGAGTAAACTGCCGCCATTTCGGCAAATCCATTCCGAACCTGGCGCGCAACACGCGTTCAGTACCAGGATTCATACGCCGCCCTTCTTCCGGGTTACGGTCGAATGGTCCGCCCGGTGTTAGTTGAGCCATTGTAAATGTAATTAAGCCTACAACCACAAGTACAGGAACAAACCATAGCACACGACGAATAATGTAATTACTCATTGATATACCTCAACGCATTGTTTTTTTATTTACTTTACTGGTCTTATCTCAAAATGATAAATGTGGAGAAGCGGGGAGAGGTAACCCCCGCTTCTCCAAGATGTGCCTATTGTTACGGCGTGACTTCGATGTTGGGGAAGTTGTACGAGCCAGGGAAGAAGTCCAGCGGCGTTGTATCCTCTGGGCTAACACCCTTAACATACGGCTTGATCAAGACCTTTGGCTGTGAGTAATACAGGAAGGTGACTGGTGCTTCATCGAGAAGAATGTCACTCGCCTGCTTGTACAGCTCAAGGCGCTTCGCCGGGTCGGCTTCGCGGTCTGCTTGTACCGTCAGATCGTCGAACTCCTTGTTCGAGAAGCCTGTGCGCGCTGCCGACGAAGTGCCGGTCTTGAACACGGTCGAGTAGTAATTCTGCGGATCTGGGAAGTCCGGCCCCCATCCAAGGATGAACATCTGCGGCGTTGTCGACGGATCGTCGAACAGCGACGAATATGCATTCGAGTCAACCGGATCAAGCGTCGCGTCGATACCCAGGTTGGTCTTAATCTGGTTCGCGAGGAACTCAGATCGAGTTTGTGTACGAGCGCTTTGGGCGTAGGTCAGCTTGATCTCAGGCAGACCTTCACCGTTCGGGAATCCTGCCTCAGCAAGCAATTCCTTAGCCTTCGCTGCGTCAGTCTCGTATGGCTTCTCGCCTTCCAAGTGACCCGGAATGCCTGGTGGGATAAATGTGTACGCCGGCAGACCAATACCACCCTGCACGTCGCGAACATACGCTTCACGGTCAATCGCATACGAGAACGCTTGGCGAACAAGCTTGTTATCGAATGGAGCAACCGTGGTGTTGTAGCCGAGGTAGAATGAATAGCGCGGCGACTCGTCTACCAACTGCGCCTGAAGCGTCGGGTCGGCTTCGATGGCTGCCAAGTCTTCGGCGGCAACACCGACGATATCAAGCTCACCGTTCTTGTAAGCTTCAAACGCAACCTGGCCCTCGGTGATCATGGCCATCTCGATCCGGTTCAGCTTAACTGGGCCGAGTGGACCGTTATAGTTCTCGTTCGGCTCCCACACTGCTCGGTTCTCGTGATCCCATTCGACAAGCTTGAATGGGCCGTTGCCGATGTAATTCTCGGCATCGTACCACCAGTCGTCGCCAGCCTCGACGTTTTCTTCCTTAACCGGAGCACCGACCCACATCGCCGCGATTGACGGGAAGTAAGGTGTTGCTTGCTCAAGCGTGATCTCCAGCGTCGTGTCATCGACGGCGTTGACGCCTACGCCTTCACGTAGCGCCTCGAGATCCAGCTCACGCGCTTCGGTGACTGTCTTGGTGGCACCCGAGTCGTCGGCGCAGGTTGTTACCGCATATTCACTGAAGCCCTTGATCAGGTCACAACCGATGAACTGGTAGTTACCACCCAGCTCCGGATCAGCCAAGCGCTTCCAGCCATATTCGAAATCGTTCGCCGTTAACGGGCTGCCATCCGAATACTTGGAGTCTGGCCGGATCTTGAAGGTATATACAGTGCCATCTTCTGAAACTTCAACGCTTTCAGCCTGACCAGGGACTGGCTCAAGATCTTTGTTGAAGCTCATCAATGGCTGATAGTTCATCAAAGCGAAGGTAATTTCGTCCGAGAACGACATGACCTGCGGATCGGCTGTGCTCGGCTCACCGCCGAGGTTATAGCGGAACACGCCTTCTTCGGCGCTGCCTACATCACCACTCGGTGCTGTAGCAGTTGATGCCGATGCTTCAACTGATGCCGATGCTTCAACTGATGGCGCTGCTGATGGCGCGGTGGACTCTGATGCTGCAACCGATGCCGACGCTGCTGGCGCGGTCGATGCTGCGGCGACGCTTGCTGCTGGAGCTGCGCTTTCCGTTGTTACTGGTGCGGTACCACCGCAGGCTGCGAGGATCGGAACGATGAGCGCCGCAAATAGCACTCCTGCGAAATTTTTCTTCCAACGTAGCAGATTCATGAATCGTCTGTTCCTTATCTAACGATAACGGGACAATAGGCGGACTCGCCACCAAACGTGGCGTGAACATCATGTGACGAAGAACCCTCCTACTTTTAGCTTGACCGCTGAACCGCTGCGACCAGCAGCGACTTTTAGGTTAGTTGTACCAACAACGACCATGGCCGCAGCATCAACCCCACGCGACTTATCTCTGTATAGTGGACTTCTATACGGTCCTGCTCGAGCTGATTTTGTAAATCGGCAACGATTCGTTCCGCTAAGGTGTTCCACCGTTCAGATACGATGGCATCGGTGTTTTCTTCCACCAACGCGTGGCGCAACAGCGCGCCTATCTCATCTCCGTCGCAATGAGAGGATTCATCCACTATCAATGCCCGATTGCTTGCTGGTTGTGTTGTTTTCATAAACCAACTCACTGAATTCGGGCCTGTATTTTGGGACCCGATGGTAGCACGCGCTGCGACGGATGTCAAACTTAAGTCCTATACCCATTGTGGACCAATAGTGCCTTGCGTGCTTCCAAACGATTTACGCAACACTTGCCGCCGTGTGCTGAAGCGCTTCCATCACACTTATGGCACAGCGCGCGTTTGCCACCGGATCGTTTGCAACCCATAATCCTTGCTGCCGCTCATCAACACTTGCCGCCAGCCACCGTCCAACTTTCCCCCAAGCAAGACCTCGCGCTCGCGCTACGGCAACTGCTCCGCGCCATACACGACCTTCTCGTAGCCGTTGCCGGTATATCACGCTTGTTAGCTGGCTATCCAACAACTGTCTTTGATAGCCTACCAGCGGTGTTGCCACCACATCTATCCGCGTGGTGGTATCCAACCACTCCGGTGCGCGCATGCTTAGCCAACAACGCCGTTCGCTAACTGGTCGTTCGCCGGCAGCCACAAGCACAAACATATTTAACGGCAGGGCGTGTGCTGTACGTCCATTTGCTTGCAGCGTGGCCCTAATTTCCCGCTCAACCCACAGCAATGTGGCAGTGGGATCACCGGGCGTATCCACCAGCACAAACCACGCTTTGTTTTGCCCGTCTTGGTCAACGGCAGCCGCCGTAAACTCGCCCAGTCGAATAGCCGCGAAACGCTGCGTCATACCATCGGTACCGATTGGGCCATGTATATGCAACGTTTGGTGACTTCCCGAACCCACAATAGTTGTTGTTAACGCATCCCAGTAATTGAGCGTCCGGTCTCGTGTTGGACCATAAACAATAACGCGCCAATGTAGCTTAAGCCCGATAAAGGCAGCTGTGACAAAATCACGAGACTGACAACCCACATCAACAGCTGCTATGTGCAACCGCGCCAAAAGCTGTTGCTCACGCGGCAGCTGCGCCAAGGTGTTCATTCGGGCCAATAACAACGATGTTCCTAGCCCATATGCTGCGCCATTCATACCAACACTCCTGCGATACAACACGCCGGTGTTGAAGAATAAAACGTCGCAAAGCCTCGTCGTTCCTTCAACAACAGAACATCTCCGTTGATGTTGTAGTTGTATCTTTCATCATGGATCACCACGCTTTTTCCAGTTTGGTTCAAAAGCCATTAAAAGTTCGCCAAGAACGGATTTTGGTAGTCGCAGTATTTCCCCACAGATACCTTTTGCATAAGCGAGGAGACGCGGTACAATTACATCCAATAATTCTGCATGGTGGAGGTCCGCGCACGATATGCCTACCTACGTCTATGGCTGCGATGCTTGTGGCTATCGCTTTGAAAAGTCCCAAAAATTCTCAGACGAGCCGATTCGGGTTTGTCCTGAATGTCAAAGTACAGTGCGTCGGATATTTCAACCTGCCGGTATCGTGTTTAAGGGTTCCGGCTGGCACACAACCGATTACAAACGTACTGGTGGGGACTCAGCTAATGGGACCGACGCGAAGTCCGATTCCGGCAAGAGCGATGCAAAGAGTGACTCGGGCAAGAGCGAAACAAAGAGCGACGGCGGTAAAAGCGATGCAAAAACAGCCGACTCCACAGCAACGTCGGGAGCTGCCGATGCTGCTAAGCCAGCCCAGGCTGCCTAGTGCCCGAGTGAAGCGCTGGGCTAACCATCCTGGTTTACCTGTGTCCTCCCTGACTCAGAACCGTTTGTCCCTCGGGCAGCGGATCGTTGGTGGCGTGTGTTTTTCGGGGTGTCGTCAATACGACACCCCGTTTGTGCGTTAGCGCGCAGCACCGCGTCAGCGTCGCCGGTTCTGCCCAAGTGGGAGGCGTTTTTATGTTTGTTTTATCCCGATTATCTGTGTTTCGAGAAGACGTGCGCGCGATCATGCGCAACGATCCCGCCGCACACAGCATCTTTGAAGTCTTGCTGTATCCCGGCCTCCATGCCGTCACGATACATCGGTTGGCGCATAAGCTATGGCAAGCCGGCCTGCCCTTTGTGCCTCGACTGTTGTCGCAGCTTGCCCGCTTTTTTACCGGCATCGAGATTCATCCAGGCGCTCGTATTGGGCAGGGCTTTTTTATTGATCACGGTATGGGCGTTGTGATTGGCGAAACAACCGAGATCGGCGATTATGTAATACTGTATCAGGGCGTGACTCTGGGTGGGACCGGCAAGCAAGGCGGCAAACGTCATCCTACGCTTGGCAACAATATTGTTGTGGGTGTTGGCGCGTCGGTACTGGGAGCGATTACGGTGGGAGAAGGCGCGCGCATTGGCGGCGGCGCAGTCGTGGTGAAGGATGTGCCGGCTTATTCAACCGCAATTGGCGTTCCGGCTCGTATTGTTGCCGCACGCGATCCTCAAACTGGCACAACTCGCCGTATCGAACAACTGCCCGACCCGGAAGGCGCAATGCTGAAGTCATTGCACGACAAGGTGTTGGAGCTTGAAGGACGCCTTGCCGAACTTGAAGATGAGCTTGAAGGTCATCATGCCCACCACCGCGAAGTCCACGACATGCCGGAGTCGCTGTTTGCCTCGTTGAATGGCGCAAATGATGGCTACGACGGTGGACCGGGTTGGGGCATCTGAAGAACTAAAGAACAGAGAACACAGCCAAGCTAGTTTGTGATCTGTTCTAATGTTTGTGAGGAAGATATGTTACTACAAATCTATAACACACTCAGCAGTACTGTCGAGCCGTTTGAAACACTCGAACCGCAGCATGTCAAAATGTATGTCTGCGGTCCCACCGTCTACAACCAGGCGCATATCGGCCACGCGATGTCGGCGCTAGTCTTCGATATTCTTCGGCGCTATCTTCAATATCGCGGCTACACCGTGCAGCACCTCCAAAACTTTACCGATGTTGACGACAAAATCATTCAGCGCGCAAACGCCGAAGGCCGTGATCCGTTGGAGCTGGCACAACATTACATCGACGAGTGGCACCGGCATGTGAAAGACCTTAACCTGCTGCCGGCGACGGCTTACCCGCGTGCCACCACCACAATGGCCGAGATCATTGAGCTTATTCAGCAGTTGATTGAGCGCGGTAATGCGTATGCGGCTGACGGAGACGTGTATTTCCGCGTTCGCACTGACGAAGATTATGGCAAGCTGTCCCATCGGCAGGTTGATGCAATGCGTACCGGCGCGCGTATCGCTCCCGACGAGCGCAAAGACGATCCGCTCGACTTCGCGCTGTGGAAGTCGGCCAAACCCGGTGAGCCTGCCTGGCCCAGCCCGTGGGGTGGTGGTCGTCCCGGCTGGCATATTGAATGCTCGGCCATGATTATCAAGGAGCTGGGCAACAGCATCGACATCCATGGCGGCGGCAACGACTTAATCTTCCCACATCATGAGAACGAGATCGCCCAAAGTGAAAGCGCAACCGACGAGCCATTCGCGCGTTACTGGGTTCATAACGGCATGCTCCAAATGCGGTCGGACGCCGGCGTGATCGAAAAGATGTCGAAATCGCTTGGTAACTTTGTAACAATCGACGATTTTCTAGCGGACCATCGGGCAGATGTGATGCGCTTGATGGTGCTTGGCTCTCCTTATCGCGCGCCACTGGTGTACGATGCCGGAACCTTGGCTGAAAATACCCGCAAGCTTGAACGGATGGTCAACGCGCTTCGTCCCGCAACCGGAACAACGGTTGATGGTCCAGCCGTTGACGCATTACGATCGGCGATGGCCGAAGCGCGGGTTGGCTTCGAGACAGCTATGGACAACGATTTCAACGGGCCTGGAGCAACGGCGGCATTCTTTGACATGGTGCGCGCGATCAACACTGCTCGCGATGCCGGAGCTGGCAACGCGCCGTTAGCGGAAGCACAAGGGTTGTTCCGTGAGCTGACCAGCACATTGGGATTACAGCTTGAATCGTCCACGACTGAGAACGGTCAAGAGGCCGCACCGTTTATCGAACTATTGATCACGACACGCGCCGATTTACGCAGGGCCAAGCAGTTCGCGCTAGCCGATCAGGTGCGCAACGAGCTTGTCACGCTTGGAGTTGTGTTGGAAGACTCGCCGCAAGGCACGACTTGGCGCTGGAGTAAGTAACGTTTTGAGTTATAAGTTTCGAGTTGCACGTTCGTGGCGATCACTCGAAACGAGGAATACCATATGAGTTGGCTTGAGTTAAGCGTTGAGATCGATCAAGAGGCAGTCGAGTCTGTGTCGGAGCTGTTCGCCCAGATTGGCTACAATCGTGGCGTGGCAATCGATCAGCCGTTTATCGGCTCTCCGGACGGTCCCGAATATACGATTGATGCGGCTCGTCCCGTTGTGGTGCGAACCTATATCCCACTTGATGAACAGGCCGAGGAAGCACGGGCACAGCTAGCCCAAGGGTTGTGGGCACTCGGCATGATGCGTCCGGTCGGCGAGCTACAGGTAAAACAGCTGGAAGAAGAAGATTGGGCTAACGCCTGGAAAGCGCATTATCCGATCCGTCGCATTGGCAAGCGCTTTGTGATTGTGCCGTCGTGGCTGGAGTACACGCCGCAGCCGGACGACGTTGTGCTTAATCTCGATCCCGGCATGGCATTCGGCACTGGCCTGCACCCGACAACCCAGCTATGCCTCCTGTTGTTGGAACGCTACACACAGCCACAAGGTGAGCTTCGCACACTTGATCTGGGGTGTGGCTCGGGTATTCTGGCAATTGGCGCGGCAAAGCTGGGCGCGCAGCCGGTTCTGGCAATCGACAACGACCCGATTGCGGTTGAGGCGACAATCGAGAATGTAGAGCGCAACAACGTCGCCCAAATGGTGACCACGGTTGAAGGCAGCATCGGGCCAGGCGCTACACTCGGCCATTGGTTGGGCAGCGATTGGGCGCTCAAGCAGCGACAAGCGCATCCCACCGATGGGCCGGTTGCCTTTGAGCCGGACGCCGAGTTTGACCTGATCGCGGCCAACATTCTTGCAAACGTGCATGTGCTGCTGGCGCCGCATCTTCAGCGTGCCTTGAAGAATGGCGGCTACCTCGTAACGTCGGGCATTATTGCCGACCGTGAAGATGATGTTGTGGCCGCGTTTGCCGCTGCCGGC
>JASKZZ010000494.1 GCA_030147335.1 Herpetosiphonaceae bacterium
CAAGGAGCGCTACGGCAACCTGTTCGATATGTACGAGCGCATCACGGCGGAGAACCCGTACGAAGTACCGATGCGTATCTATCCCGCGATTCACTACACCATGGGCGGTTTGTGGGTCGATTATAACCTCCAAAGCACGATCCCTGGGTTGTTTGTGATCGGCGAGGCTAACTTCTCGGATCACGGCGCGAATCGTTTGGGTGCTAGCGCGTTGATGCAGGGTCTGGCCGACGGCTATTTCATCCTGCCCTATACCATTGGTGATTATCTGGCGCAGCAAAAGGCGGGCGACTTCGACCCCGGCAGCAGCGACTTCCGCGAAACCGAGTCGGAGGTTGTGCAGCGCGTTGATCGACTAATGTCCATCAATGGCAAGCGTTCTGTCGATTCGTTCCACCGTGAACTGGGCCAGATTATGTGGAACGAGTGCGGCATGGCGCGCAACGAGCAAGGCTTGAAGCGTGCGCTGGAGCAGATTCCCGAACTACGAGCAGAGTTTTGGGAAAATGTTAAGGTGCTTGGCAACTCGAACAACGTCAATCAAGAGCTGGAAAAAGCCGGTCGTGTCGCGGATTTCCTGGAGCTTGGCGAGCTGATGTGTCTGGATGCCTTACACCGGAGCGAGTCATGTGGCGGTCACTTTCGCGAGGAAAGCCAGACCGAGGATGGCGAGGCGCTTCGCGATGACGAGCACTTTGCATACGTAGCAGCCTGGGAGTTTGGCGGCACGGGTCAAAAGCCGGTCTTGCATCGTGAGCATCTTAACTTCGAGAACGTCCAGCTTTCACAACGGAGCTATAAGTAGGCATGAGGCATGGGGTATGAGGCGGGAGGTTGCTCAAGCCTGACGCCTGACGCCTCATACCTTGCGCGGAGAAATACATGGATCTTACACTACACGTGTGGCGGCAGCAGAATGCCGCTGCGAAGGGCGAGATGGTCACATACGCGGCCAAGAATATCAGCCCGGATATGTCGTTTTTGGAAATGTTGGATGAGGTCAATCAGGAGTTGATCTCGCGCAACGAAGACCCGATTGCTTTCGATCATGATTGCCGTGAAGGTATTTGCGGTCAGTGCGGTCTGGTGATTAATGGCGAGGCGCACGGTCCCGAACAGGCAACCACGACGTGTCAGCTGCATATGCGACACTTCAAGAATGGTGACTCGATCTACATTGAGCCGTGGCGAGCGCGTTCGTTTCCAGTGCTGAAGGATCTCGTTGTTGACCGCAGCGCCTTTGATCGTATTATTTCGGCGGGTGGCTATGTTTCCGCGCCGACAGGCAGCGCGCCGGACGCTAATGCGATCTTGGTGTCGAAAGAAAACGTGGATCTGGCGATGGACGCTGCTGCCTGTATTGGCTGTGGCGCGTGTGTCGCAGCCTGTCCCAACGCATCGGCAATGCTGTTTACGGCAGCAAAAGTATCGCATCTTGCGCTGCTGCCGCAAGGCCAGCCGGAGCGTCATAAGCGCGTGATCGATATGGTACGCCAGATGGACGGCGAAGGCTTTGGTGGCTGCACCAACATTGGCGAATGCTCAACAGCATGTCCGAAAGAGATCAGCATGGACTTTATCGCTATGTTGAATCGCGAGTTGGTGAAAGCGTCGGTTGCTAAGAAAAAGTAGCGCGCTCGTGAAGGTTATAAGCACCATGTCCTATTAAGCATAGGACATGGTGTTTTCTGCAATCTGGCTTGCTTATAATCCTGGCACGCTGGTTGATAGGGAGCTTGCAAACGACGGCTTTGTATCCCCGCAAAGAGTTCGTTGTCGTCACTTTTCGGCTGTACTCAAAGGATGTTCAACGATAGATCGCTTGGGTGATGGAGCACTAGCTCCTCGTGATATACCTTGCTGCCCTATGGGACAAATACCAACAGGAGGCACGGCTACCCGGTTGTGGACGGCCGTGAATAACAAATGACCGATGATCGCCAGGGGCATCCTCTGTATTATCAAGTGTGGACAACGTTACGCTATGTTCGCTTACGTAACCGAGTTATCGCAATAAGTGTTGGGGGAGCGTTGGTAGCGCTCTGTGGAGTTGGTCTACTTATGCACTCCGGAACATTAGCTGTGACGGGTGCAATAGGTGCGATCAGTATCTTCTGGCTCGTGCAATGTGGGCTACTCGATGGTGATTTGGTTGCGACGTGTCTAAGCATCATGTATGACCGTTCGCTCTCATTAGTTGAGCTTGCAATTCTTGATACACATTCGCATCGCCGCGCGCCGACTTCGCAGATTGATCGTTCCATACAGCGGGCGCTGCGGTTGTATCGTAGCCTCAACCACAATCGACTGTACCGCTAGCGCCCCTTTTTGCGTCAACGGCGACGCATCTTCATTCTTTCTTTCCCTGTAAATTGATTACATATTTTTCCAAAAACTGCTCTGTTCGCTGGACATAATCTTTGCGGTTATGCTCCTTGCGAAAACCATGGCCTTCGTCGTCGTACAGTACAAGTTCGGCGATACCGCCACGGGATTTGACTGCCTCCGCAAACTCGACTGACTGCTGGTAGGGCACTGCTTTGTCTTCTTTACCGTGGAACAGCAGCACCGGCGCTTTGACGTTTTTGACATGCGTCAGCGCGGAACGCTCGATCCAACGACTAGCGCTTTCGGGAAGCGGACCAACCATGGCATCGTTGTAGCGCGCTTCAAAGCGATGCGCGCCAAGCTGGAGATCGTACAAGTTGCCGATACCAAACAACGATACCCCTGCCGTCCAAAAATC
>JASKZZ010000537.1 GCA_030147335.1 Herpetosiphonaceae bacterium
GGCTCAAGCAGCAGCCGTCCACCGAACGATTTGGTAATTCCTTGCAAGCTTACGATGGTCATTGGTTTGTCTCCTTGTGAGGGCCAGCCGGTCCGTTGCTCCAGCTCGGGAGACCGAGGCACAAAAAAGCTGTGGACCGATATGGCCCACAGCGAATTGCGTTAATGCATTTTAGTTGCGATACAGCTTAGCTTTTGGGCACACTACTCCTATGGCAAGCGAACAGCATGGCGCCACGAAAGCCACCATTGTGATAGTCGTAGCCAGATGAAAGGATGTGTGCAAAGGTATTCATTGTGAATCGAGCATAGCAGGCGGAGTTGGTACAGTCAAGCGCGACTTTAGTCGTAACGCAGCAGTGGCTCAATAGGATGTGGAGCACGAATTGAACGAAGACACGGTTTTGGTGGTGATACACACAAGACCTCGCCAACCACTGCGGAGCAACACTTCGTGCTGACATTGCTTCATCTGGTGATTCGTCGCAGCGTGCGTAACGCCCCGCTGACACTTGCCGTTCTGATAGGCCTGCTTGTTCTCGTTATCTTGCTGGTTGCGGCGCCTGTGTACACCTCTGCGCTTGCCAACGCAGGCTTGCAGTCTACTTTAAAGGATGCTCCGCTGGACCAGCGCAGCGTCCATATTATTGCGCATACTAACCAACTTACGCGATCCGAATATGATCAGCTTCAGCGCGACATTCAGAAAGCAGCCGAGCCAATTGCATGGCTCAAACCACAAATATTGAGCGCAATACAAAGCAAACGGTTGGCAACCCCGGGCGAGGATGCGAAGCGCCGCGTTATCTTGGCGGAAGCTGAAGGCGTAGCAGATCAATTACGTATCCTTGACGGGAGGCTACCGCAGCCAGCTGCATCAGTCACGCTAATCGAAGTCGCGATAAGCGTGGCAACGGCGGAACGGTTTGGCGTGCGGCTTGGCGATCAGCTTCCACTTGCCGAAAGTGCAGGCGCGGATCCATTTATGCAAGCCAATATTGTCGGCATCGTCGAGCCGCTCAACCGAAGCGCGGCATTCTGGCAAAGTGGACTGGTCGATCTTGAGCCGATATGGACCGAACAACAGCGCGAAGCAACAATGCTATTGGCGTCGGGGACACTTGTTGAGCAAGCGGTATCCAAGCTTCCAGCGGGACGGGCATCCGGCTCATACGGCTGGCGAGTTGTGTGGGACGTTACCACAATTAACGGCAGTACAGCAGCAACAGCCGATGCAAATATTGCTGCGGTTGTCGGCAGCATTTCCACACTCTCGCCAAACATCAAAGTCGAAACCAGCTTCGGCGGTATTTTGGCCGACTACCAGCGGCGGCTTTCGATTGCCCGAGCGCCACTATTGATATTGCTGACCGAAATAGCCGGATTAGCGCTGATCTACATTGCCTGGACCGCCGCGTTTCAAGCGGAAGCAATGGCGAGCGAACAGGCAGTCATGTCGGCGCGTGGCGCAAGTATGCGACAGATCGTCGGCATTAGCGGAGGACAAGCTGGTTTACTCGCGCTTGGCGCGGCGCTGGTTGGTATTCCATTCACCTTAGCCATGCTACAACTGTCAATTGCGGTCGGGCCGGTTGCGTCCCAGCTGAATGACGTGCGCATAACAACCACGCCGGATGCAGGGCTATATGCTGCGGCAGCATCAATCGTAGGAATGCTCACACTAGCACTACCGGCCATCCCTGCGGCACGACGTTCAATCATCGCATTACGTCAAGACGCAGCACGTCCCACAACGCTGCCCTTCTGGCAACGCACGTATCTTGACCTCGCGATTGTCGTGCTGGCAATCGTCGCCTTTGTGCAGCTGCAACGACAAGGTTCGGTCCTTCAACAGCTGCGCGGGCGTTTTGCCATCGACCCATTTCTGCTGCTAGCTCCACTATTGATGTTATTGAGCGGCGCGCTGCTAATCCTACGCAGTTATTTGCTTTTTCTTGGCTCGTTGCGAGGCATGGCACGGCGTCTACGGGGATTACCCACATCACTCGCGCTGCTGCACTTATCTCGAAATCGAGCAGCTTCGACGCGGCTGGTCCTGCTGCTGGCGCTAGCGGTGGCGCTTGGTGTTTTCGCACAAACCTTTGGCGCGACACTAAGCCGTAATCAGCAGCTACGCGCGAGCTACACGGTTGGCGCTGATGCACGCGCAACCTTAACCAACGAAACGATCTTGTTGCCCGGCTCATTACCCAGTAATGTACGCTCTATACCAGTGCTGCGAACAAAGGTACAGCCTTCGCGGAACCTGCGCAGAAACACCCCCGGTACGCTGCTCACTGTTGACCCACAGCAGTTCAGTGCAATTGCATTCAGTCCCGTTGATCAACCAACGATTTCCCCTGCAACAACACTAGCGGCACTTGGTGACACACCTCCGGCACATGGCCTTGCTCTTGAAGGACAGCCGCGCAAGATCAGTGTTTTGGTGCAACTCGGAGGCGCGCCATTTACACCGGCGGTCATGCTGAATGATGCAGCAGGCCGCGTGCATCGCTTACCACTGCTGCCCGATGGTACAGCTGACGAATCCGAGCGATACAGCGTACAGCTTGATCTGCCGGCAGCCGCTTATCCACTACGACTCGTTACCGTTGCGCTGATCCCGTATGGGCTGAGTTGGGAGCGGTTCGAGGTCGAGAAAAATCCGGTGGATATACGAATCGGCGCGATTAGCGTAGATGATAGGGTGATTGAGCAATGGGATGGTCGTAGTACCTGGACGGCGCAGACAGATACATTGGAGCCGCAAAGCGCAGCAGTAGCGGGACAGGTAAACATCAGCAAACCAGCCAACGGCCAACTTCCGGTCAACATTACCATTGGCCGCTGGACACAAGCGGTCTTGTTGCAGCCCAATCCACAGCGGCTTGATCCTGTGCCCGTAGTGGCTAACGAAGCGTTTTTGAGCGCGCATCAGCTACGAGTAGGACAGCGTACCAGCTTAACCATTACGGGACGAGACGTACCTGTACATATAGTTGATCGCGCCGAAAATTTCCCAACGCTGGGCGTGGATGGTGAACGTTTTGTGGTGGCGCATGGTCCACGCTTGATGCGCTTGCTCAACGCCTCGTATGATCGACCGGTTAGGGCAAACGAGCTATGGCTCAACCTGCCCGATGATCCAACAGTGGAACAGCAGATCCGAACCATTCAAGGGCTAGAAGAGCCGATGTTCTCGAATGCAGTGCGGCAAAGCTACATCCGCGAGCCACTGGCAGTAGGCATTGCAGGCGCGCTTTTCCTCGGATTTGTTACCAGTATTGCACTCGCCGCGCTTGGATTTGCCGTTGCCACGTATCTAA
>JASKZZ010000002.1 GCA_030147335.1 Herpetosiphonaceae bacterium
TGGTCGCCCGATGCACGCTGGCTGGCATTTACGGCACAGGTTGATGGACAAACGGATGTTTGGGTTATTCCACATCCGGAGCGTGGCGGCTCTGCGGTAAGGCTTACCAATAGTGGCACAGCACGCTCACCCGAATGGTCACCCGATGGAAAACAACTCGCCTTTGTGCAACTTGGGAACAGCGGGACAGATCTGTATGTAATGCCTATCAACGAGCAAAACGGCGCGATTGCCGGTGGGGAACCGACGTCACTGACCTCGGAGGGACAAATCGATGCCAACTCCGGCTTGTCCTGGGGCCGGTAACAGGACTAGGCGCTTTCTCCACTTTGTAGCTCTGCCTCAGACAATGCTTCCTGCCGCATCTCGGTTAATGGGTACCGCAGCGACACCACAAAGCCGATCACTACGTTCTCCAGGTTGAGCAGCAACAACAGCGCTGATAGTGATAGCGCGCGCGCAACAGCCTGATCCCGGTCAATTTGCAGCAGCGAGCTAAGCACAATCACCAGAGCGGCATCACGACCACCGACACCACCAGGTGTGGCAGGCTGAATCAGCGCGAGAATGGCGACAAGCGCAATAAATGGTCCGATTGCAATGGGTATCTCTAGCGCCAAAAACATCAGGTAGATTCGCAGAAAGGTCCAGACCAAGCCGGCCACTGTCAATGCGGTAATAATTCCAATCTGCGGCGGCGTGAGATGCAAGCTCGTCAAGCTGCCGGCGTTCTTGCTCCACCGCTCACGAAACTTTGCCTTTATTGTATTTGGCACCAGGCGTGGCAGTACGCGCTCAAATAGCAGTGCTCGCAGCCCCCGGCTTGTCGCCAGCAGCAGCCCAAGCACAACGGCAATCAACAGTCCCGCCACAACAATCACATTGAGCAGCCGACCACCCGGAAGAATGTCCCAAAAGAAATACAATCCTGTCGCAGCCAGCAGCCCCATGATCCCAACGTCAAACAAACGATCAACCACAACGCTTGCCAGACCAGTACTGAGCGAATACCCTCGCTTGCGCAGATACCAGGCCTTTACCGCATCGCCCGCTTGGCCGGGCGTGACCACTCCTAAAAAAATACTGATGACATACAATGCGGTTGCTTCCAGAAGCGGCAGGGGAATGTTCCAGATGCGCAAAATGTATTGCCAGCGCAGACCTTTGAGGAACAAAAACGGCACAACCAGCACAACCGACAACAGCACCAACCATGGATCGGCGTCACGCAGTGTGCGCCAAACTAAATCCGGCTCCTGGATACTCAAGAGAAAATAGATCAGCAGCGCAGGGCCGAGCAAACGTAACCCAATCCGCGCAACCTTCCGCATGTTCATCATTGGTCGCGCCGTCCGCCAAGACCAAGCGCGACAATCTGCTCCGCCAGCAGACCAAACATAAACACAATGATCGAGCCGACAAATAGCGCAACGGTTGCATTGGGGATCTTTAGCCAACCGCCTATTCCAAAAAACACACTTGCAAGATACGCCAGCACGCTAAGCGTTAGCATAATCAGACTAACAGGAAAGAAAACACGCATTGGGCTAAACAACATCACAATGCGCAGAATAATTGTGAGGAACTTAAATCCGTTGCTGAACAGCTTTTGACCGCTCTTGCCGCCGGATCGTGGCCGCGCATCGATTGGCACAAACGCGATTGAGTAACCGGACTTGGCAAAACACAGCAGGCTGGTTGTTGGCCAGGAATAGCGGTTTGGCAGCAGATGAACAAACTCGCGGATAACCGATACACGCATTGCGCGAAAACCCGATGTCAGATCGGCGAACTGCATGCCCGCAACATACGAGGCGAAGCGCGCGATCAGCCAGTTTCCGATACCGCGTGTTCGCGAGGCATGGGAGCTGTGGGAGCGTACTGTCACCGCCATATCGTAGCGATCCATCTGCTCCAGCACACGCGAAATATCGGATGGATTATGTTGACCGTCGGCGTCGATGATCAACAATACATCGCCTCGCGCGTTACGGATCGCCGTTTTAACCGACGCGCCATTGCCTTTGTTATATGGGTGGCGTACAACTCGCGCCCCTGCCGCTTCCGCCGCCGCCACCGTGTTGTCACGCGACGCATCATCAACGACCAGCACTTCGGCCTCTGGCACCTCGGCTCGTACCGCTGCAATTACCTGCGCAATACCATGGCCCTCGTTGAAGGCCGGCATCGCAATCGTCACTGTAAACGGCCATTGTCGTTGTGAAGCGGCAACCGCTCGCTCCTGCACCACGTCCTGCATATCGCCTTATACCTGCTGTCACCACAATGTTCCCGGCGACTCAGCATACCAGACCGTATAGCCACTGACAAGTTAAGTCACAGTTGTCAGTTGGTTTGGGTTAGGGAGCCTTTGTTTGTATATGCCACAGGTACCGATGTTGCTACACAATCCATGGTAATCGACCATATACGGTTGAATGTTCCCGCAATGTCTCGAAGAGGAGGCACGTCATGAACCAGAATCAGAGCGCAGATAGCTCAAACAATTCAACGGACGATACCGAAGAGATGGGCGGCATGGTTGGCGGCCCTATGAGCGGCAGCTCGACCGCAGATGCTATGAGCGGCTCGATGGGCGGCGATGGTTCGATGGGTGGCTCGGGCAGCAACTCCATGGGTGGCAGCACCAGTGGTGCGAACAGTTCCAGCAGCGGTACCAGCTCAAGCTTAGGTGGAGGCTCAATGGGCAGCGCGGGTTCTACAGGCGGCGGTATGAGCAGCGGCGAGTCCATGGGCAGCACCCACGGCGGTATGGGTGGCTCGTTGGACAGCGACATGAGCGGGTCGAGCGCGATGGGTGGCAGCTCGGACACATCAAGCGGCGACAGCAACAACGAATCCTCGATTTAAGGCTCATATTATGTACACAAAAGGACGTTCGCTGAACGTCCTTTTGTTCGTCTACCTACTGCTACCCGTGCTCCCCACGATCTGTTTGCGAAGCTCCCTACTGACCTCGTATAATGATTGGTGAACAGTTGCTTTCGACAGCCAGAGGCTGTAGCGTGCTTGTTTGGGGCAAGCTGATGTCGAACTTATCGCCTTGATTCACCCGCGTTTCTTGCCATGTAACCGATAACTATTGTAGTTTTTGAGGGGTGACCATGTCAGAAGAAGGTCAATTTTCACTTCCGATTCGCCTCCTACTAACACCAACGCAACGTGGTCGCCTTCTCGCGCTTTGTCAAGAGCGACAAGCAGAGCTAACCGACGTGGTTACTGAGATTGTTGCCGCCTATCTTGATACGCGCAATGACCTTATCATTCCTCCCATGACGCCCGAGCCTCCTTCGCCAACGGATCGAATGGCGGTGGAACGGCAGCTACGACGGTTAAGAATGCAGGCAAAGCAACTTGGAGAGGATGCTCCGCCATGGCTGGCGAGCTATATTGTCGAACTAGAACAAGAAGTAGCGCAGAATCGTCAACAATAAGTAATACCCAGGGTCATTATTCATGAAGCAGCGGCTGGACGTAGTATTGGTCGAACGAAGTCTTGTTCCGACGCGTGCAAAAGCACAGGCGCTGATTCTGGCCGGCAGTGTGTATGTCGATGGACAAAAGCGCACCAAAGCAGGCGAGCAAATCAAGGTCGATGCTGAGATCGAAGTGCGTAGTTCGCTTCCATTCGTTGGACGCGGCGGTTTCAAGCTCGACCATGCACTAGCAACATTTGGG
>JASKZZ010000018.1 GCA_030147335.1 Herpetosiphonaceae bacterium
ATCAGCGCGGCAATGATTGCCATCACAGACAAAAAACGATGAAGCCGATCTGCATATAGGGTAAACAATAGAATTTGGAGGACAATGGCGGCAAGCGCTGCGACTGTAACACTATCGGCCAGAACGCCAATGCCGCCAACAACAAGAACTTGCCCGGTCAGACTCAGCGCAAGTGCCAGCTGTTCCAGAAAAAGATTATTGCGGGCAACTCTTCGCACAACAACAGCAGTTACACATAGCACAATGCCTAGCCCAAGAGCGCCGGTCTCATCACTAATGATGCTCATTCCAAACAAAAAGACCAGCAGCAGGATCGCCGCAAACCAGGCGCTTGCTCCCAGCAGCGCCCGTATGTACCACGGCGTAACAACATCTGCGGTTTCAGCTGCGTAGAGCGCTGCAATCTCGTCGTGGCTATCACCCGGCAGCGTTCCTTCCGCAATCATTGTATCGACTACGTGTCGCATTGTGATCATGATGTTTGCTCCCATGTGCGCTGCATACGTCGCAGCAGATACACCGCGCCCACCGCCTGCGCAATCACCAGCGCGCTCAACACGATATAGCTGTCAAAGCCGTCGCCAAACAGTCTCGACGCTGCGGCCGTTACCACAACAATCAGGCTAAACGCAGCCATTGTGAGGATAAGCAAATCGCGGTGATGACGATAGCCGAGTAGCAGTGCGCCGCCAAGACCAACATAAAGCGCAGAAGTGAACAACGAGCGTTGGTCAACAACATCTTCCAAGATAACCTGCAAAGTTGGCGTTGTAAGCGCAATAATGAGCCATAGCGCCACAAGCTGAGCAAGCCAGCGCTCCTGGCCCCAGCCGACGCGTCGAGACCGGGTAGCCTCCCACAACCCCAGCCACACAGCATTCCCAAGCGCTAGGAACTCAAACAAACCCGAAGGATCAATGCTAATCCGCTGCTGCCAAAAGAATATCAAAGTCGTATTCGCCAGGATCAGCAGCAGCAGCCAGAGTGGCGACCATTGGCTCACCACTACCCACGGACTGATCAAGATGGCCCAGGTAAGAAATAGCTGGAACGAGTCAGCACCGGTTTGGTATGCTTGACCAAAGACTGCCCAAAGCACTCCAATCAGCATCGCGGCACTCAACAGTGCCAGCTTACCTATCAGCGTTTCACGACCCCAACGCGCCGCGCACCCAACCGCCACCAGCAGCCCCACCTCGATCAACCCAAACTTAACAAAGCGATGCATCTCTGCCCAGTTGTAGGCAAAGAAAAAGAAAACACCGCTAAGGGTGAGCACAACAGCCAACCAGAGCAAGGTTCTATCAATAAAACGTATCCAAGCTGTACGATCAGGGGTGATACCGGCATGAACAAAGGCTTGTCCGAGGCCATTGGCATTAACGCCGCTATAAGCAGCTAGCCGACGTACACGAGCAGGTGTTGCTGATACTGACAAAGGATCTGTTTGCATAAAAACTCCTTCGACCGAAAAAACAGATGTGAGAGTTATCATCTGAAGAAAAGCATAGTCTCTGTAGCACTGTATTGGCCAGGCGTGCTACTGCCAAAAGCTGCCATACTGGGTTGCAGTGCAGTTTTAATTGCAGTACTAACAGGGTTAGAAGCAGACAAACATCGCATTTCAACCATATGGCGGGGGTGCGCCACAAGCGTAAGGCTGCACACAGCTCAAAGAATGGTGCTACACTGGCATCACTCGCGGCGGTCAATCCAGCCAACCATGCCGCAATACCTGTTGAACGCGTATCATCTCGCGCTGTCGGCAGATACATGATCGAGGTGCTTTGATGCACTCCCAAACTCAGATCGTCAACGAAGAACAGCAGCCAAATCGACGTGGACTAGCAGCAGTGCTGCGATGGATCTGGCACGCGCCGTATTTGCTGTTGCCGCTCGCGCCGCTATTTTGGTCCGGTAATTTTGTGCTGGGCCGGGCTGTGCGTGGTGCTGTGCCGCCGGTTGGACTTGCTTTTTGGCGATGGGCTATCGCCGCCGTGCTCCTCATTGGCTTTTCGTGGCGGCATGTGATGCGCGATTGGCCAATTATTATGCGCCATCGCGGCGTGCTGTTGTTGTTGTCGCTTCTGGGCGTTGCCAGCTTCAACACGTTGGTCTACATCGGGCTACAGTGGACGCTGGCAGTGAATGGGCTGTTGCTGCAATCAATGATGCCAGTCATGATTGTAGCATTGTCCTATCTATTGTTCCGAGAAACCGTAACGCCGGTCCAAATCCTGGGCATCGTTATCTCGCTGATTGGGGTGGTGGTGATTGCGGGACAAGGCGATCTCACGGTGCTGCGAACATTATCGCTCAATCTTGGCGATGGGCTGATCTTGATTGCGGTTGCCGCATATGCCGCTTATTCCGTGCTACTCCGCAAGCGACCACCGCTACACCCCCTTAGTTTTCTAGCCGTGACCTTCACAACCGGAGCCTTGCTGCTGCTACCCGCTTACCTTTGGGAACATGTTAGCGGTCGTGAGGTAAACGTAAACAGTCAAACGTTGTTCGCCATCGGCTACGTCGTGATCTTTCCATCGATCCTGGCCTACTTTTGCTATAACCGTGGTATTGAGCTGATAGGAGCCAACCGCGCGGGGCTGTTTATTCACCTGATGGCGGTCTTTGGGAGCCTGCTAGCCGTATTGTTTTTGGATGAAGCCGTGCGCTTGTACCATGCAATCGGGATCGGACTAATCGTGGCGGGTATTGTACTTGTCACAAAATTGAAGCCTCGCGCATAGTTTTACGTATAGGTTGCACCTAATTGCCGGGCACTGAATGTTTAAATTGGTAAATATTTTTCGTATCTTTCCGGCGATCATTACGTTATGATGAGTACGATAGGCTTGGATGTTTGGGAGCATTCAACGCCGATCAATGGAAAGGGAGGGATAATATGAAACAACTTGATGTTAAGCCCGGCGACCGTGTCGTAGTTGTTGGGTCAGAAGCACAAGAAGCAGTTGGCGGAACGCAAGGTGTTGTGGTCGGCACAACAGCTGCATCGTCTAACCACGTCGATGACGAATCCAAGGTAATCGTGGCGATCGACGAACGACAAGCAACAAATGCCGTGATCGATCCGACGGATATAGTACCGGAGCGTGACGTTGACTAGCGCCGACAACTGAGGCCGAATTGCAGCCAGTATACGGCTGTAGCTCGTGTCGCTTTTATAATTAATATGGAATTGCGCCGCTACTTAAGGTTGCGGCGCTTTTTTCGTCCCCCACGGACAAGACTGCCAGCCCTGAGCAGCGATACGATACTGCCGGCACTGAGCAGCGATACAATACTACCGGCGCTCAGTACGCTTAAAACGCTGCCCGCGCTGCCGATGCTCAAGATGCTCCCCGTGCTGCCAATGCTCAAGATGCTCCCCGTGCTGCCGATGCTTAAAATACTCCCCGTGCTGCCAATGCTTAAAATACTCCCAGCACTCCCAATACTCAGCAGACTCCCTACGCTACCTCGGCTACGGAACCTATTCTCAGAAATACGGTCGTCACTCATTGCTTGTCTCCCGTGATGTATTGTCTGTCGTACCGCTGTCATTGTAACGCAGCCTCGTTGTATCAGATTCAGCAGTGGAACATCAGGCTTACTTCAGCCTTTCGTAGCTAGCGCGAACAGAGCCGGTTGCTACAATATGACAGTACGACGCGGCCTGCGTCGCTTACCACCTCCTAATGAAAGACAACAATCATGAAGGCTGTCCGCTTCGTACCTGTTCTACTCATGGCTATGCTTGGTACATCATTCATCAGACCGGCAACCGCACAAGTTGCTAGCGGCGATGGTTTCGCCAGTGATGCGTTTCGTCGCCAGTGGACCCGTACCGACCATCCGGTGGCCAGTGGAACCGAGAGTCGTTCGTGGGTTTGGGGAGCCAGCGCTGCCAATCGTCGCTATGAACGCTACGCCGAATCACCGGGAGGTAACCGGCTCGTGCAATACTTCGACAAGGCCCGCATGGAAATCACCAATCCAAGCGGCGACCCGAACGCGAAGTGGTTTGTGACCAATGGATTGCTGGTTGTTGAGATGATTAGCGGACAAATGCAGGTTGGCGCGAACACCTTTGAGGCAACAGGTAGTCCTGATATTCCAGTCGCAGGCGACTCCGTTGGTAGCCCGTCCGCGCCGACGTATCGCCAGCTAGCGTCAGTGGCGACAATCAATGGAATGAATCGAGCAGCATCACGCGTTGGACAGCGAGTAAGCGCCGTATTCGATGTAGGCAATATTCTTAATAATCCTCAGCTCGCAGCTCCCGAAACGACGATTGTTCGCTTTGAGGCGGCGACTGGCCATAATATCCCGCGTGTTTTTCACGAATTTATGACTTCAACCGGCATAGTAGAAGAGCGCGGACGGAATGTACGCGGCCCAATCGTTGATCCACTTTTTGCATTCGGTTACCCGATCACTGAGCCGTACTGGGCACCTGTCAGCGTTGGTGGACAAACCAGAGATGTCATGTTTCAAGCGTTTGAGCGGCGTGTACTGACCTACACGCCGTCCAATCCGGCAGGTTTTCGGGTCGAAATGGGTAACGTCGGCCAGCATTATTACACCTGGCGCTACGGAACGGCGTTGACCTATCCTGAGCGACACTTTGGCCCTGGCGTCAGGACATCTGAAACAACGATCACGCTGCCGACGTATGACATCCAGGCGGCGCTCGTGCCTACGGCTCCCGGCGATCCAATCTATCCGTATCCACGGCTTGATCGCGGCAAAGTCGGGCAGATCCAGCCGCAAACGTATCGAGCCGTCGTAGTCGAGAACCGATTTATCGAGCTTACGTTCTTGCCCGAGCTTGGCGGACGATTGTACAAAGCAATTGACAAAACAACGCGGCAAAACATTTTTTATCAAAATCCGGTTGTAAAACCTAGCCCATTTGGGCAGCGCGGCTGGTGGCTTGGCGTTGGCGGTTTAGAATGGGCCGCGCCAACGGAAGAGCATGGGTATCTTGAAAACGTACCGTGGGACATGACGATCAAGCAAGAAGGCTACACCACAACGGCAAACATGACGACCATTGAGCGACAAACCGGTTTGGCTGTTATGGGCAACGTTACGCTGCGACCCGATGAAACACGTTTTGTGGCCAAGATGAGCGTGTCAAACCCCACCGGTACGGCACACCCACTACAGATGTGGACCAATGCCACGTTGAGTCCGGGTGGCGGCAATCATATTGGGAATGGCTTACATTTTGTCGCGCCGACAAGCAATATGACCGTTCATGCCACTCAGGATAGCGGCTTACCAGGGCCGCGCGGCACGATCAACTGGCCAGAGCATAACGGACGGGATTTGAGCCGTTCCGCCAACTGGAATGGCTATCTTGGTGTCTTCACACCGCCATCGATTCGCTACCTCGGCGCTTACGATACAGAGCTTGACGCGGGCGCGGTGGTTATCCATGGCCAGGGAGCAATCGGCGGCAAGCTGTTTGGCTTCAGCCGCAACTTCGACAAGCAACTCTACACCGATGGACCAAGCGAATATGTTGAGCTATGGAGTGGAGCACAGCCGTCATTCTGGGATAATCCGTCAATTGCGCTGGGCGAGACGCGTGCAATTGAAACAACATGGCAGCCATTGTGGGGCATTGGCGACCTGCTCACTGCAACGGAGGACGGCGCAGTTGGGTCGATGACGCGGCGTGATGGCGGACGAACGATCTCGATCCAGCCGAGCCGCTTCCTTGGAACCGCGCCGGTCGTGATCCGCCGCAATGGCCAGGACATTTTCCGCAGCGCGCCGATGGAATTGCGCCCTGACCAGCCGCTTTCGATTGAGCTGCCCGCAAGCGCTTCGGGTGTGACATTGCAGCTGGAAGCCGCAACCATCAAGGTGGACTTGCCATAGCACGAGTGATCAAGCGATACGATGAGATTGTAAATCTGAGCGGAAGCAGCAACTACATAGCTGCTTCCGCTCAATGCTTTTAAGCCACAAAGCCGACGGTTTTAACTGCTACAGAAATAGGGCTAACGTCCTATCGTACCCTCTTGA
>JASKZZ010000021.1 GCA_030147335.1 Herpetosiphonaceae bacterium
GTTGCCGAGTGCTTTGAGGGATTGGCTGGGGTTGCTAGGACGCATCAGCCTGAGGTGGCTACGCAGCTTTGTGGCGCTGCCCAACACCTGCGTAAAGCGGTAGGCGCTCCACATATGCCAATTGAGCGCCGACGTTACGAATCGCTCATCTCAGACCTGCAAATGCGTCTTGGCGAAGTGGCATTTGCGACGGAGTTGGCTGCCGGGCAGGCAATGGCGTATGAACATGCAGTCCGTCGTGCGCTGAGTGTCACTATTTGATATGCCGAAGCTTCTCGTACAATGGTTTGAGTGCCGGATACAAGGGGCGATATATCTGACGATAAAGCTGATTGTATATTTCGCTAGCTTCCGGGTTCGGCTCAAACATACGCCCAATCCGTGTCATCGCTGCGACAGCGGTTGCAGTGTCGGCGTAGATGTTTAACCCAACTGCCGCATCAATTGCCGCGCCCAAACCGGATGTTTCATAGAGATGAGGACGCGTTACAGGCATCCCAAAAATATCAGCTGTGAGCTGTAGGGCAGCATCGCTTTGTGATCCACCACCTGCTACGCGAACTTCGTCTATTGTTATACCCGTGCGGCGTTCGATCTGTTCTTTTCCTTCTCGCAGCGCATATCCAATACCTTCCAACATCGCTCTGTACAAATGAGCACGAGTATGCGCGCTACTCCAACCAATAATTGCGCCTTTAGCTTCCGGTCCAGGCACCTTCAAGCCGGGTGACCAGTAAGGAAGTACCACCAAACCTTCTGCCCCCGGCGGAGTGTTCTGTAAAAGCAATTCAAACAATGCTTCCGGCTGGACGTTTTGAGCCTGTGCAGCGGCTTGTTCCGGCTGACCAAATTGCTGCTTGAACCATTCCACCATCCAATAGCCGCGATAAATCTGAATTTCAAGGTTGTACGTGTTGGGCACGGCTGAGGGAAAAGGAGGGATCAATGGTCGGACCTCGCGATATTTGCGATGGGTCACGATGATGCTGGCGCTAGTACCGTAGCTCAAGCAGGCCATGTGCGGTTCCAGGCATCCACTACCTAATGCTTCACACGCTTTGTCATTGGCGGCAGCGATCAATGGGAGGCCGGCAGGTAAACCTGTGTCAGCGGCAGCAATCTCCGTGATTTCGCCCATAACCGTTGTTGGTGCTACAAGCTCCGGCAGCACGTTCTGACGCATCGGCACCGCACGCCACTTCCAGTCCCACATCGCGGCCCACTTGGATTTCTTGTAGTCAAAAGGGATGTATCCAACTTGCGCGGCCGCCGAGTCGACGAAGCGACCAATCAGACGATAGGTAAGATAGCCCGACAACATGAGATATTTATGCGTGTTAGCCCAAAGCTCGGGCTGATGGGTACGAAGCCAGTTTGCCTCGGCTTCTGCCTGGAAATACGTTATTGTTTCGGCCATCCCGACGAGCTTGAACGCCGCTCCCCAAATTCCGCCAACCGGCGCTAGTCCGGACGTTCGTCGTTGGTCCAGCCAAAGAATTGCCGGTCGTAATGCCTCGCCGCGTTGATCCACGTTGATCATCGTTCCACGCTGACTTGTTAACGCGATGCCGGCCAATGCTTCCTTATGAACACCGGGTTGCTGCCAAAGCTGCTGGCACGCCTGACACAACGACTGCCAATAATATTCGGGGTCTTGCTCTGCCCATCCAGGTTGAGGCGAGTTATACGACTTTAAGTGGACCTGCGATTTTGCAACAAGGTTCCCGCGAATATCAAACACCAGCGCGCGAACACTTTGCGTGCCCTGGTCGATTGCGAGGATCTGCACATCATTCATTTACGCATGATAATGCAGAACAAACCGTTTTTGGAATAGCCTTCATTTACTTAAAGACGTACGCATGGGTCAATTGTAGGAATTGACCCATGCGCAGTTGGTCGCACACGATGTGGCGCTACGCGTTGACTGTTGCCAGAATGTCTTGTTCAACAGGAGCATTTGGTGGCGCGTAACCATCACAAATTAGCTTTTCGGCGATACGCGCGGATGAAAGAACGCCTGGCAAACCTGCGCCGGGATGCGTTCCTGCGCCGACAAAGTACAGGTTCGGCACTTCCTCACTTTGATTGTGTGGCCGGAACCAGGCAGATTGTGTCAAAATCGGCTCGACCGAGAAGGCGCTGCCAAGGTACGAGTTCAATGTGTCGTGGAAGTGCTGCGGCGTGATCATATGCTCAGCCACGAGGTGCTTGCTCAGATTGGGCAGGTAGCGATCTTCAAGAAACTGCATGATTTTGTCACGATAGGGCTTGGCCGCAGTCTGCCAATTCGTGCCGTCGCCCAAATGCGGTACCGGCGACAAGACATAAAACGACTCACAGCCCGCCGGAGCCAGCGATGGATCGGTGAGCGTCGGCATATGCAAATAAAGCGAAAAATCGTCGGCCAGTTGCTTTTTAGTGAAAATATCATCCAACAAAGGCTTGTAGCGCTTGCCAAGGATAATATCGTGGTGCTTGAGTTCCGGCCCGTCAGTGCCGCGATACTGACGATCAGTACCGAAGTAGATTACGACCAGCGACATCGAGAAGCGTGTACGAGCCAGGCGATGATCGGTCCATGTGCGGCGAAACTTAGCCGGCAGCAGCTTGTTGTAAGCAAAAGCGACCTCGCCGTTACATACCACTGCGTCGGCCTTTTCGACCACGCCGCTTTCGAGACGGACGCCAGTTGCCTTGCCAGTGCGTTCATCAACCACGATTTCGGCAACCTCGGAGTTGAGCCGTAGCTCGCCGCCAAGCTCGTCAAACAGCCGCGCCAGACCGTTCACAATCGCGCCGGTTCCGCCTTTCGCAAAAGTTACGCCCCATTTGCGCTCCAGAAAGTGGATCAGTGTATAAATCGAAGTTGTTTGGAACGGGTTGCCGCCAACCAGCAGTGGGTGAAACGAAAGCACCTGTCGGGTTCGCTCGTCCTTAACAAACTGACTGACAAAGCCATACACCGTGCGATACGACTCCAGCTTCATCATGTCGGGGATGATTTTGATCATGTCCCACGGCTTGAGAAACGGCTCGTCGGCCAAACGGGTAAAGCCAACATCAAAAATCTTCTCGGTACGATGGACAAATTCGTGGTAGCCCGACACATCATCTGGATTAAATCGCCCAATCTGCGCCGTCATCTGCTCGTGATCGCCGTTGTAGTCGAAGTGCGATCCGTCGTGGAAAAAGATGCGATAAAATGGATCTACTGGCACCATTTGTACGTAATCTTCAGTACGACGACCAGCATCCTCGAAGAGTTCCTCGATCAGCCATGGCGCAGTGATAACGGTTGGTCCACCGTCAAATTTAAAGCCATTTTGCTCGTACACATAGGCTCGGCCACCCGGCTTGTCGCGCTTTTCCAGCAGCAGCACGTCGTGACCGCGTCGCTGGAGCCTGACAGCCGTGGCTAGGCCGCCGAAGCCGCTGCCGATTACAATTATTCGCATGGTATGGATGCTCCCGGAGTGAAAGATTTGATTGCACTGTGCAAAAGTTCTATTTATAGTTATACAATGTTTCGCTAAACTATGGTGAAGATCCCGCGCCGTTCCCCTAGGCGCCTAGCGCAGCGTTGCTGCACCTCAGTATAATCATGAGTATGTCAAACACCAGCCTCAACTCGACTGATGAAGTCCGTGGCCTGATCCGCGCCGGACGAGCCGCCATCCGTGTCGGAGATTACGAAGCTGCCCGCACGACATTTGAGCGCGCGGCGACGCTTGACCCAAACAATCAGGAGGCGGCCGAAGGGCTACGCGAGGCTCGCCGTCGTTTAGGAGCCGAGTCGACGCTTCGTCCGGTTGAAGCTGTCGAGTATTGTTATCGCCATCCCGATGTCGAAACTGCGCTGCACTGTACATCGTGTAGCCGTCCAATCTGCGTGCGTTGCTCGACGCCTGCCGCGGTAGGACAGTTGTGTCCAGAATGCCGCAAGGGCAGACGGGCGGTGAATTACCAGGTTTCGGCGATAGACTTGGTGAAGGGTGGGGTTGCAGGTCTAGTTGTAGCGACCGTTGCATCTGCGCTGATTAGCTTGATTGGTGGCGGCTTCTTCTTGTTTTTGATTATCTTCATGGTCGCGCCGGCAGCAGCAGAGTTGATCGTGCGCAGTGTTGATTGGGCAACGCGATCGAAGCGGGGTCGCCCGATGCAAATTACGGTTGCAATCGCCATGATTCTTGGCGGCATTTTAGCCTTTTTCTTTGTTCCAAACTTTCTGGCGATCCTGCTCTTTCTATTTGTAGGTATCAGCACAGCGGTTGCGCGATTGCGCTAGTTGCGCTAGTATGCTCGCCCGAAACTAGCGATCCTTGCTCAACGTGTGGAACATGGGCTAGTCGCTTTGTAAGGGAGAACTCATGAAAACGATACTTCGTGCGGTGATTGCCGTACTTTTGTTGTTGGGTCTTGCCGCGTGTACCAGTGAAACTCCCAGCGCAACAACGTCAACACCTCCTGCTGCATCGGTTGAAGGCGCAGCGACTGCATATCCACCTCCTGTGCAACAGCTCGCTCCGAGTGACTATCCGGCTCCAGCGCCACAAGTGACTCCAAGTGGCTACCCCTCGCCAAGCGCTTCGTAGTAGTTGCACATGCTGGGCTGCGGTGGTAAACTGTAACATATGTGATACGCCTTGAAACGTGGGGACTCCCCACGTTTCTCATTGTTGAGAGTTCTAGGCGAAGGAAACCATGAAAAGCGATTTCTACGCTGCTATTTCGCAAATTGCCGCCGAGCGTGGTATTCCGCGTGAGTCCGTGCAAGAAGTGGTCGAGCAAGCGCTTGAGACAGCATACAAGCGCTATTTAGGCCAAAACCCACCGCCGATTACCATCGACGTCAAGCTTGATCCGACGACCGGCGATGCGCGCGTGTTTGCGGAAAAACAGGTCGTAGAAGACGTCGATGATGATCGATTTGAAGTCTCGTTGGAGAATGCGCGCAAGATTCGGCCCGATGCGCAGCTTGGCGAGATGGTCATGATCGAATCAACGCCCAACGACTTTGGACGTATCGCTGCGCAAACAGCCAAGCAGGTTGTGCTACAGCGGATCAAGGAAGTTGAGCGCGACCATGTGTATGGCGAGTTTATGGATCGCGAAGGTGAGATTGTCACCGCGTCCGTTCAGCGCCATGCCAAGGGTAACGTGATTTTGGAAATGGGCAAGGCTGAGGCGGTGCTGCCGCCAAAGGAGCAAAGCCCATCGGATCGCTATTATCCCGGTCAAAGGCTCAAGGTATACCTGCAAGAAATTCGGCGCGAAGAGCGTGGGCCGCGCTTGATAGTGTCGCGCTCAAACAAAGACTTGATCAAGCGCTTGTTTGAGATGGAAGTTCCCGAGATTTATAACGGGTCGGTTGAGATCAAATCAATTGCGCGCGAACCGGGCGTTCGCTCGAAAGTGGCGGTAGCGGCACGACAAGAAGGCGTCGATCCGGTTGGCTCGTGCGTTGGTATGCGCGGCATTCGCATCCAAAACATTGTTAACGAGCTTAACAACGAAAAAATCGACGTTGTGCAGTGGTCGCCCGATGTGCGCTCGTTTATCTCCAACGCGCTGTCACCGGCAACTGCGGTTGAGGTGCAGCTCAACGACGATGAAAAATCGGCGGTTGTGATCGTGCCGGATAAGCAGCAGTCCCTGGCGATTGGCAAAGAAGGCCAAAATGTGCGGTTGGCTGCGAAGCTGACGGGTTGGCGCATCGACATCAAGAGTGCCTCGGAATTGCTGGAAGAAGAGCGCGAAAGCGCTGAGGTGCGCGAAGCAACTCAGGCCGAAGCAATGGCACTCGAGTCGGCATTATCGTTGGCACGAGTTGAGCCGCATACAGTCGATTCTGATGGAATGGTCCATTACCAGAATATCGATCTGGGACCGTTGCCGGAAGAGTTGATTGGTCAGACGGTTGACGTGCGCGCGGTTCACGACAAAATTAACATGTATTACAATGATAAGCTTATTGCTAGCTATATTGTTGAAGAAGAATAACATCTAGCACACCAGAGCGACCAGAGGCTGGTATAATATATTATGTCTGGTTCTTTGGTGTGCAAAGGTGATGCTGTTATGACAAAGCAGCGACAATTTCCACGGGCGAAGCATGTACCACAGCGTACATGCATTGCGTGCCGTAAAATAGATGCAAAGCGTGGCTTAACGCGGCTGGTACGGCTGCTGGACAATCACGTTGCCATCGACCCGACCGGAAAGCGGGCTGGTCGTGGCGCATATATATGCGCCGAGCGCGGATGCTGGGAAACAGCATTAAAGCGCAAAGCTGTGGAACGCGCACTAAAAATCGAAGTTTTAGATATTGCTGACCGGCAGCTGCTGCAAGAGTATGCAGCGACGTTGGTCTATGGCACGGCGGGTGATAAAGTTGACTCAGTATCGGTGCCCGCTATGTAAATGTTGAGTCTTGTAGTTTATTTGTACATACATAATCGAGCAAAGGGGACGCGCCTAGAACGCATCCCCTTTGTTTGCTGAAAGGAGCGCGGCATGAGTATTCCGCTAAAACGAAAAGATCCTCCGGCAGAAGAAGGATCGACGCGGACGGGCAATACCCAGACTAACCCGCAAGGTAACGGGCAAGGTAACGGGCAGCGTCCCCAGAGTACTGGCCAGCGTCCTCAACAACCCCAGCAGCGTCCTCAGGGCACGCCAGCTCAGGCTGGTCCGCCACGACCACAAGGTAATCCACCCCAAAATACTGGAAATCGTCCGCAAGGACCACAGGGTAGCGGCAGCCGACCACAAGGGCAGGGCACTGGCTACGGTGGAAATCGTCCGCAAGGTCAAGGCTCCGGTTTTGGCGGCGGACGACCGCAAGGCGGCACGGGTGGTGGTACTGGTGGTGGACGACCGCAAGGTGGCACGGGTGGTGGTACCGGCGGCGGACGACCACAAGGTGGTTCCGGTGGTGGACGTGGTCCTAATCAGGGTGGTGGACGTTACGGCAACCAGGGTGGACGTGGTCCCAATCAGGGTGGTGGACGCTACGGCAATCAGGGTGGGCGTGGTCCCAATCAGGGTGGTGGACGCCCTGGAGCGGCAGTGCCAGCCGTGGCGCGCGGTCCCGTACGACCACGTGGTCCGGTTGAGCTTGGCCCGACGATGACATTGCGCGAGCTAAGCGAGGCGCTTGGTGTAGGCGCGGGCGAGATCATGAAGGAGTTGATCAAGAACGGCATTATGGCCAACATCAACTCGCAGCTTGATTTCGAGACCGCAGCCTTG
>JASKZZ010000070.1 GCA_030147335.1 Herpetosiphonaceae bacterium
AGCGTGATTACTGACGAGCACAAACGGATAGAACGTGGTCTGACGCAACAACTTGTCACCGCGCGTAGTCAACGGCGCGATGGTATTAACGATCTGCGCCAAACACGCGATCTCAAGAACGTTGCAACGACGCAGGAACACATTGAGCCACTGCGCAACCACTAAGGCGTCTTCCAAATTGTAGATTTCCTCGCTCAATGGCGGCGCTTCCTGCCACGCACCACGCCCAGAGCGATCCTTGTACCAGACATTCCACTCATCCCACGAAAGCTTGACGGTATGGCGTGAGCGTAGACGACCTTGCATAAAACGCAGCAGGCTGGAAAGTGTATCAATCTGATGCTCAAATTGGATAGCCGATGCCAGATAGCTCGCGGTGTCATTTTCATAATTCATCGCGTAGTAGTGCAGCGCGAGGTAATCTACCTGATCCCAACAGTGTTCCAGCACCACGCGATCCCATTCAGGATACGAAGCGAGTTCGGTGTTGGATGAGCCGCACAAAATCAGCTTGATCGACGGATCGTGCCAGCGCATGACCTTAGCCGCCTCGCGTGCTTTACGGGCATAGCTCACCGCATCAAGGTGGCCGATTTGCCACGGGCCGTCCATTTCATTGCCAAGACACCAGTAGCGCACGTTGTGAGGCGCGGTATAGCCATGCGCAACGCGAAGGTCGGCGATAGTTGTGCCGGACGGCGCATTGCAATATTCGACCAGCGCGCCTGCCTCCTCAATCGTGCCTGTGCCGAGGTTGACGCCAATCATCGGCTCGACGCCTAACGCGCGACAATACTCGATAAACTCGTTGGTGCCGAATTGATTGCTTTCAACCGATTGCCAAGCGAGATCACGGCGACGTGGTCGTTGATTGCGCGGACCGACACCATCGCGCCAATGGTAGCCGCTCAGAAAATTACCGCCGGGGTAACGTAACACGCTGAGGCGCATCTCGCGGAGCGCATTCTGCACATCACGCCTGAAGCCGTCTTGATCGGCATGCGACGAGGCGGGATCGTAGAGGCCGCCGTAGATGCAGCGACCCATATGCTCCGCAAATCCACCCCAAAGCATTGGAGAGATCGCGCCGATCGTACGCTCGTTATCGAGGATGACACGGCCCTGTAGCGCAGCGTGCTTCATAAGCTTCCTTTTCCCCTACGTTACAGGCCGTCCTGCTTCACTGTGATTTGTTGTGCCGCCACCTCCGACTAGGTTAATAATCAATCGGTAGGGATGTCGTTGAGCTGACCTTGTAATATCGAATGGATCAATGCGGCTAGAATTGCCGTGCGCGGTATGACCGACGATATTTGTATATACTCATCCGGGCTATGATCTTGACCACCAACCGGTCCAAGGCCATCCAAAGATGGAATACCGAGCGAGGCGGTAAAGTTTGCATCCGACGCTCCACCCGTCGCGGCATCGTTGACCTGAAAGCCAAGCTCTTGCGCAGCCTGTTGGTACAACTCGACCAGCCGTGCAATTGCTTCTGTTTTTTCCATTGGTGGACGCAGCAGACCGCCGTCGAGTGTTACCATCGTGTCAGGAACGGTTGTACGCGCTACAGACGTGTGCAGCGCCGCAATAATTGCGTCGATACCGGCACGATCGCGTGCCCGCACATCAATCTGTGCTTCCGCTTCCGCCGGCACGACATTAACCTTCATACCCCCCGTAACCACACCAACATTAACCGTTGTTCCTGGTACGTTGCCGGCAAGTGATTGCGCGGCGATTACCTGGTGGGCCAGTTCAAGGATTGCGTTGCGCCCTCGTTCCGGATCCACCCCTGCGTGCGCTGATCGACCCTGAACGTGTAGTGCAAACTTTGCGATGCCTTTGCGTGCCGATACAATGTCACCATTTTCGCGGCCACATTCAAGCACCAAGACGGCATCACGACCTTGCGCCTCACGCTCAATAATCGCGGATGAGGCCGGTGACCCAATTTCCTCGTCACTGTTGAGCAAAAAAGCGATTTCAGCGAAGTCGTCAAAGCCGCATTCGTGAAGCGCCTCGATCGCGTACAACCCGGCGAGCAAGCCCGCTTTCATGTCTGCCGTACCGGGGCCATGCGCAATGTCACCCTCGATCATAAACGGATGCGTTTGCGGCCAGCCGTCGGGATACACTGTATCGAGATGACCGATAAGCAATAATCGTTTGAAACCCGATCCATGCCAACGCCCAATCAGCGTATCACCCAGTGCAGGATGCGGCTCAACATCGACTTGCATCCCCAACGATGTCAGCTTTTCATGAAAATACGCGCCGACCTGATCGACGCCGGCTTTATTGTAGGTGCCACAATCGATCATTGACAACGTAGCAAGCTCCTCCAAGAACTGAGGCAGCCGTGCCTGGACATGATCGCGCAGCATATGAATCGTAATAGCCATGCTTACTCCGGCGTGACATAGGCGGTAGTGATACCACCATAAACCAAAAATGTTGCGCCAGTGGTAAATGACGACTCATCGGAGGCCAGGTACAAAACAGCTTGCGCGATCTCGCATGCCATGGCCTCGGGACGAAATGTGAATGGAACAGCACGTTTATAAACGATGGGTTAAACATCTGTCAAGTAACGCCGATGAGCCTCAAGTAATCCATTACCCGTATTTCAGCCGGCAACAATTATGCTAACTTCGATCTGAAGCAATAGATCCAACGTGATTGGTCAACACACTTGAATCAGGAGTGACAGGGCCTGGTAATTTGCACAAGCGCGGATGTATGTGCAATACGATATCACACGCGACATAGCTCATTCATTACGTCAGCCTCGAACCTCACATCAATTTGTGCCATGCTTCAACCCCGCGCCACCCCTTTCCGACATGTCTCGCATAAACAACAATCCCTTTAGGCCGAATCCCTTGCGAAGCAATCGAGTAGCCACGATGTCCTATTTCGACAAGACGTTGCTCCCGCTACACTTTAACGCCAGAACGTTGTAGCACACGACTTACACAGATTACCAGCACGGAGCATCACACCATGACAACCAACAACTCTGGCGGCGCGGGAGCAAACTGGAGCGGAATATTGATAGCCCTGATTGGCGCAATCAGCACCTTAGCTGCGACATGGCTTACTATCCAACATTCTGCCGCAGCTGCGCCCGCACCAGTGGCACCAATGGTCCAAACGCAAGGTCTTGGCACATTTCCTGGCTCAATAAGTCCTGCCGCACAAGCACTTGTTATTATCCCCGAAGTAATCAACCTTCCCTTGCAACAGGCACAACAACAGCTCACAGCACTGGGCATTACGGTTATTGTCACGACTACTCCTAACCACCAGCCAGCCGACACGGTCCTCAGCATTACACCTGCGCCAGGACAAAGTGTTGGCGCGGGCGCGTCAGTTGTCGTCCAGGTTAGCACAGGACCAGCCTCTACCAGCCGGCAAGCAGCCGAAGATGCTGATGAAAGAGCTGGCAAGGGAAAAAAGGACGACTAATCGACCAAATAATCTTCAACTCAATAGCAGCAACCTATAGCAGGCACCTTCGTCAAGGTAGCCTGCTATAGGTTTACAATCCAGGGAACTCGGCAATAATGGTCGGACAACGCGGTGTATGCTTAGGAGAAGATAGGTCTTGTCAGCGGCTGTGAGGAAGCTCCGGTACGACTTGGTCCAACACATAAACACAGGCCTTGCGTTAGCCTAGCACCGGACGTTACGTGCAAAGGTGGCTATATAGCAGAGCTGTCCTCGGCATGCTACACTTGCAAACCTTGATTACTTGTTGTGTTCTACTCAGTAACTGTTCTAGGTGACGGTGATACACAGAAGTTAGCATGGCGGTTGCTGAGTTGCTGAAACTTGTGAGGTAGTTTTTGTGTCATTGCTCAATGCCTCAATAATTTCCAGTCCACAATCTTTCTTTCGCCTGCGCAACATTCTTGTCGCCGGCTTTGCTCCAATTGTTCTTTTTGCCCTCGGTGCCGACTCACAACTTCTAATGGCGCAAGGTTTTGATGGCCAGTATCTCAGCAACCTTGCAGCGCCACTATATTTTACAATTGTGTTGGCGGGCCTTCGTCCCGAACAACGGTTAATGGCACTTGTATTCGTTCCTTTCTCGGCACTTGGCGAGTATCTTTTTAGCCTCGTCTTTCAACTCTACACCTACAAATTTGGCAGCGTACCGTTATATGTCCCATTTGGACACGCGATTTTGTTCAGCACAGGTCTGCTGATCAGCGAACATCCTTTGGTTGTATTGAACGAGGATCGGGTCCGGAACGCGCTTCTTTGCTTTCATTCCGCATTATTTGCCGGCGCAATTCTTGTTCTGCACGACTCATTGAGCGCTGTATTTGGCGTGTTGTTTCTGCTTATTCTGTACCGCAAGCGATGCCAGCCGTTTTACCTGATAATGGGCGTCTTGGTATTGTATATCGAGGTGGTGGGAACGGCGCTCGGCTGTTGGACGTGGAACATCAGGCCATTTGGCATGCTTACAACAACCAACCCACCGGTAGGAGCGTTTGTCTGTTATGTTATCGCTGACCTCGTGGTAATGAAGATCACACGCCGTATGTCCTTAGCAAAAGTATTTGTGTCAGGCCATCGTCACCAATGACAACCACCGAAGGAGGAGTAGATGACACCCCAAGCTCGCACGATCCACCACGTTGCACGTGAACACCGGCATCTGGCGTGGGATAACACCATTCCGCCAGTCTTAACAATCGAATCCGGTGACGTTGTCACCATCGATGCGGTTGAAGCGTCGGGTGGGCAACTCAGCCCTCAGTCCACCGTCGCCGACATCGCCGCGCTCGACTTCGCAGCGTGCGATCCGGTGCAGGGTCCAATCTTTGTATCAGGAGCTGAACCCGGCGACACACTGCAAATTGATGTTTTGGAGCTAACAACCGCTGATTGGGGCTGGACAGCAATTATTCCGGGGTTTGGACTTCTAGGCGATGAGTTTCCTGAACCGGCGTTGAAGATTTGGAAGCTTGAAAATGGATACGCCGAATTCGCGCCTGGTATTCGCATTCCATTGGAGCCGTTCTGCGGGGAGATCGGCGTAGCACCCGGTGATGTCGGCGCTTTCTCCACTATCCCACCAGGACCCAACGGGGGCAACATCGACACCAAGCATCTTACAGTTGGCTCAACTATTTACCTGCCCGTTCTGTCACGCGGCGCGCTCTTCTCTATTGGTGACGGCCACGCGGCGCAAGGCGATGGCGAAGTATGTGGCACCGCAATTGAAACGCCGATGCAGATTAAGCTGCGCCTTACCGTCCGTAAAGACTTGCGTGTGCCGGAGCTGCAATATTGTACAGCAGGCCCCCTAACGCCACGCACCAATACAGCGCCGTACTACGCCACGACCGGCCACGGACCGGATCTGATGGAAGCAGCGCGCAATGCAGTGCGGCATATGATCGACTACCTTCAGCGTACCTATAACTTGAGCCGGGCCGACGCCTACATGCTGTGCAGCGTTGCCGCCGATCTTAAGATCAATGAGATTGTGGACGCGCCTAACTGGATTGTTGGTGCGTATCTGCCAAGCAGCATTTTCACAACATAAACACAAAAGGGAAGGACGTACCAGAAGCGCGTCCTTCCCTTTCGTTGTTATATCAGCGCGTACACTTTCGCAATAATTGTTAGTTATCCTTGGTCATTGGTATAACTTGCCAGCGTTCCATAAATTCTTCATCTGATAGTTGCTTTGCACTCCAACGTGTCATGTCATCGCCTTTGATGCGAATTGTCTCCGTAGGCATACCTTCAAGTGCTTCAGCCAAAAGAAACAGCGTATTGAGATCGGCGTCTATCTGCATATGTTCTGCAACACGCCGGACAATAATCAGCTGCATTTGTTTTTGATCGCTTTGATTTGTCTGCTGTGTGTCGGGAACAAAGCGCAAGACAAGCGTTGCCGCCTTGCCGCCCTGGCTTTGGAAACCCCGAATCACAATTCCATCCTCTGTGATAAGTTGCTTGCTCACGTTAGCCGCAATCGTATCAAGAGCCGTTGAGCCAGCCGATTGTGCTTCAGCCACCGATGCTGATGGGACGGGGGAGACTGTGGGCAAAACGGTAGCGGTAAGCGATGTCATAGTTGGCGTACTTCTAGCCGACCTGCTCTCCATGGCTGCGATTTCGGCTGCGGTTAGTGGCCCTGGCGTAGGTGGCAGGTCTACGTTGTTGCCAGACCCTAAAAATGGCGAAACATAAAACAATACGGATAGGCTACAAGCAAGCAGTAGCATAGGCAGCAAGAAAAGGCTAAAACGATGAGCAGAACGCATGACCCGACCTTTCGTAGCGTGTATTGACGAAGTTGGTGTTGTTTATGGATGGCTTACAATGCCTTTCGACCGATCACCAAAGTTGCGCAGCGTACCAGACTCGACACAACAAACAAAACTTGGTAGTTATTGAGCGACAACCCGGCAACATGTATCTGCACGCCTGCTAGCAAGTCGGCGACGGTTCCAGCTCCAAGCGACGCAATAAAATACGTAAGCCCAGTACTCGCCGCAAAAACGGCGAGATAAGCACCTCGCGCTGTCGACGGCACCTGTTCCATCAGCCGGTTAGAAAGCGCTAAGTTAAGGCCCGACCACCAGATACCAGATAGTACAGCATTGAGATACAATGGCCAGATCATTGATGGTGTTGCCACGACCCAGCACAATGGCAGCACAATCACTCCGCTAATACATATCAACAAAACACGTCGTTGCCCAATTCGATCAGCCAGCTGACCCCACGCTCCAAGCGCAGCCATGCTGATCGCAGACGTGATAACGTCGAACATGGCCAATGTCTTGAACGGCAAATGCAGTATCGTTAATGCGTGGGCGCTAAAAAATGGCGCTGCAACCCCCAACGCGACATGCCAAAGCATAATCAGAAACATGAAGCGACGAAACTCACGATGCTGGAGCGGACGCCGCAACACCTCGCGGATTGGCAGTCGTTCTCGTAACGCTAAACGTGGCTCGGGCTGCCGCGTGAGGAGAATAGTCGCAGCAGCACCACAAACAACAGCGCCCATGAACAACACCGCGTAGCCGTGGGCCAATTGTCCATCTCCACGCATCCGGTCAAGCCACAGCCCCGCTCCATAATTCACGGTCATCGCTACGCCAGCCATAGCAGCGTTGCGCGTACCAAAATATCGTCCTCGTAGGCGCGGCGGCACAAGATCCGTCATCCAGTTCAACCAAGCGTTGCCACACAGCGTCAGCATGCCGTTGGCGACGACCAGCATTACCACAAGCACTACAAGACGCTGTGTTGGCCCTAGTGGAAGAAACGGCAGCAGCAGCAGAACGATCCACAACAGACGACCCATAGAGCCGCCAACGGTAAGTGGTTTTCGTGCTCCTTGACGTTCGATCACCCACGCGCCTACAAGTTGAAGCGGCTGGATTAAAAAGGGCAGAGCAGCGACAATGCCGAGGGTTATATTGCCCGCTCCGAGCAACAAGGCAAAGCCGGCCAGGAATGATCCCGCTGTTAACGTAATGTGGACCTGGGCCAGCATACCCTCCCAGATCGAAAGGATCAAACCACGCCGCACCTCGGATGGAGCGAGGGAACGTTCGGCAATGGGAACATCAGCGTCAACGACTGCGACGCTGCTTAACGTGCGGGAAAACATACTCATATCGTGAAGGGCGATACGCGTGACAGAACAACTGATACCACGAAGCGCGCCCTATCTCCTTCTAGGATGACAAGGAAAACAGATGAGACCCACAGGTCGTGGGTCTTGCGCAGCATCGCGGTAACTCCTGCACTGGAGAAACGAGAAGTTATCGGCGCAAAAAATGCAGCACCGGTGCAGAACCAACTCGGGTACATCGTACCGCATCGTGGCTACTTTCTTCGTGACACGTAGCTGACCCTCGTCTGCTAGCGGAAAGATAGCACAATCGTGTAGCGTAGGTTGTAGCCGTAGAGGTAGTAACCTTAGGTCAATAATGCCTCTTGAAACACAGGACCTAACCCGCCATCATCAATCAACGAATGAAATAAATCAGTGCCACAATGACTCCAACGGATACAACAATGGTGCGCAGCACATCTGGTTTGATCCGCCCAGCAAGCCGACCGCCGAGCGCGCCGCCAACTAGTGCGCCGATAGCCATAACAAACGCGGCGGGCCATACTACCTGGCCGGAGAACACGAAAAAGAGCGCGGCGGCAATATTAACGCCGAATGAGATAGCCTGCTTTAATGCATTTAGACGTGTCAACGAGTCGTCCAGCACCACACCAAGCACAGCCAGCACAATCACGCTCAGTCCCGCCCCAAAATAGCCGCCATAAATTGCAGCAAGGCCGACCGGAACTGCACTCAACCACTCGCGCGATGACGGCGCTCCGCCTTGACTACTACGCCGCATTACCCACTGTCTGAGCGTACTCTGGGTGGCCAGTAAGCCTGCCGAAAGCAAGATAAGGAATGGCACCAGACTACGAAACACTCGCTCGCCAGTATTCAACAACAGCAGTCCACCCAAAATCCCGCCAATCACACTTATCGGAATGAAAAGCAAGAGCCTCCGTCGCTGTCCCCGGAGGTCTTGAGCTTGCGCTATAGTTGCCCCCAGATACCCAGGCGAAAGAGCAACGGTATTCGTTACGCTCGCCGCTACTGGTGGGATCCCGATTGCGGTAAGCATCGGAAACGTAATCAACGTGCCGCCACCGGCCAATGCATTGACCATTCCAGCAGCTACAGCTGCCAATCCAACGAGAACGAATTGAAGCATGGTCATGAATGATATCCTCGTCGTTTTAGCGAAGCTTAGAACAACTTCCTGCCGGCACTCTGCGCAATTCTTCCACATGTTCACCGCATGTTATCGCACACTACATGATCCACATCTGAGAACACTACGCGCGCCTAGTCTGCCAGTTGTTTGTGTTTTATGCAACAAGAAGCGCAAAACAACGTTGTGAGCGGTCGGACCAAGGCAATCAGTGAGCATAGTACGGAACGTACGAGGAGATTGAAGTCTATGTCATTATCCTGGGTTACACGAAGCTAGTGCAGTCGATCGAACTGCACTAGCTGGAGTAAGAAGGGTAAGATTCTCCTGACGGAGGCAAAAGCTACAGATCAATTTGAAACATCGCCTTGCCTGACTCCTTCATGACCTGAGCTGCATCATCTTCCGTTGTACGGAAGATCCAGTGCAGCCCTTCGGCGTTTTCCGGCACCTGATACCCGATAGTCGCAGTCTCGGCTGTGCCAGGAGCAATCGGGCC
>JASKZZ010000094.1 GCA_030147335.1 Herpetosiphonaceae bacterium
GCCGCCCAGTAATAACCCGCCGCCCTTCGGCAATGATAGTGCGGCTCAACCACCAATCAGTGCGCCGCAACCAATTCCAACGCCCTTTCTGATCCCGACGCCGGCAGGCGCGACAGGAGGGAGCTATCCTGCTCCGATCCCTCAACCGCCGGTAGCAGCCGCTCCACCACGAGTTCCAACTGCCCGTCCTCGCGCAACACAACCGTCGCAACCGGCGACTGGTGGCGTGCCATCTAGCCCAGCGGCTGGCAGTGGTGGTAACTCAGGCTACCCAAGCTCACAGCAGCCAACAGCGGTAACAGGCGATGGAGAACAGCCTGATGCGTCGGATGGAGCTTCACCTGGAGTTGAAACAGGAACTACTCCCGCAACAGGGACTACTCCCGCAACCGAGCCAACAGCTCCACCCGAGCCGACAGTGGTACCGCCAACACCAGTGCCTCCAACAGCTACTCCACGACCAGCAGAGGTGTTAAGTGGGAATGTGCGCTGGACGGCAGCGAATAGTCCAATTGTGGTCAACAAAGATCAAGTTGTACCCGCCGGATCATTCCTAACGATTGATCCAGGTGTAGAAGTGCAATTCGGACCCGGTGTTCAACTGTCGATTGGCGGCACGCTCCGGGCTGGTGGGAATGCCGCCGCGCCTGTACGTTTGGTTGGTCCGAATGGTCGCTGGGATGGTATTGCAGGAACCCCCGGCAGCACCATTGCATTGGATGCCGTGCAGGTTCGTCAGGCAGGACAGAGCGGTACCGCCGTCAGCAGCAGCGGTGGCACACTGCTGATTCACAACTCGACAGTAACTGATAGTGGTGGTGGCATTGTTGCGGTTGGCAGCATTCTTGATCTTCGCAGTACACAAATTACCGGCAATGCGATCAAGGGGCCAGCGGTTAACCTTCTGCTGCCTAAACAAAATGGAAGTGCAATTGTCGGCAACGTTATTGGTGGCAATGGTACACCACAGGGCGCTCCACAGCTTTTGATTACCGGTGAGCAAGAGCCGGGTGATTTCATACTGGAAAATAACACCATCGTTGGTGAGGCTGGGCCGGGAGCTGTTGTGACAAGTGCAGCGCCGCTTCGAGGTACGATTCGCTGTAACGCCTTCAACAAAGGCACTATTGGTCTGCAACTTATCACCAGCCGACCAGATGCCAGTGGCTTTAATCTGGCGATTGATACAAACGCATTTGCCGGACAATCACGTTTTGGCGCGACCGGTAGCGTGTCGTTCAATCTAGTGAATAACTGGTGGGGCGATGCATCGGGTCCGCTTGACGCTCAGCGCAATCCTCAAGGACGCGGTGTACCAGTAGGTGTAACGCTTCAGTTCCAACCTTGGCTAACCGAACGCCCCGCATGCGCACCTCAGTAGTAATCTTACCGTAATCCAATCTAAAGCCAACTCTTTTGTCGACGTGGTATCTTCCACGTCGACTTCTATTGATGCTGACGCAAATACTTGTTGCAATAATCTTCGACAAATTCGCTTGTGCCCTTGTTCACCGATTAGAAAGCCTAATTGCCACTTCCAACACTACTACGATGTTCAGCAACGGCGGGTGAATTAATTAGACGGAAGACTCACGTAGCGGATTGCGGTTTCCCCTAGACTGCTTGATACGCTAACAAATCCCAATCGTTCCTTGAATCAGTGTGGTGTATGGAAGGAGTTGTTTTTATGCGCCGTGGTTATGCGAAACCTATTACAACGTGGCTCTGCCTGTGTGCCATTATCATGATCATTACTGCTGGCGCAGGGCCGACTGCCCATGCCCAAACTGCTGCAAATGGCACGATTACTGATGCTTTTGAACGAGCAGCTCAGGAATTTGGCGTTCCTCGCGACCTGCTGGTGACGATTGCGTATGCCGAAACTCGTCTTAATGATCATGCCGGAGAGCCGAGCATTGATAACGGCTACGGGTTGATGCATCTCGTAGAAAACGACGTTGTGCATACACTTCCGCTCGCCGCGAGACTCATTGGCGTATCAGAGGATCAACTGAAGCGAGATATGCAGCAAAATATCCGAGGTGGCGCTGCGATCCTTGATACGTATGCGCAAGAAGCTAAGCTCAGTGCTGCTGCCCGTACTGATTTGGGCGAGTGGTACCCAATCGTTGCACGCTACAGCAATGCTGTGGACAAAACAGTAGCCAAGCTGTACGCAGATGAAGTTTACAAACTGCTTGCCGGTGGAATCGAGGCCACGACGAACGGCGGAGAAACCGTGTTTGTAGGAGCACAGCAGGTTGTTCCGAAACTGGGCCAATACGAATCAGTCGGGATGGTGCAAGCACAATCGAGTGATTATGCTCCGGCGGCCTGGAACCCTGCCTGTAGTACAGACGGCACCTGCAATTTCTGGAGTTCCAACCGCCCGTATAATGGCACTGTTATCGACCGGATCGTCATCCACACTACCGAAGGCTCGTATACCAGCGCGATCAACTGGTTCAAAACCAATTACGCAGATGTCAGCGCTCATTATGTCATCAGGTCGAGTGACGGTCACATAACACAGATGGTGCGGGAAAAGGATATTGCCTGGCATGCTGGCGTCATCGGCTGGAACGAACGCTCAATTGGCCTTGAACACGAAGCCTATGCAGCTCAAGCCTCATGGTTCACCGATGCAATGTACCGGTCGTCAGCAGCGCTCACCCGCAACATCGCGCTCAAATACAATATTCCGATGGATCGTACCCATATCATCGGGCACTCAGAATTCAAAAGCACCAAAGGTGATCCGGGGCCATACTGGGACTGGGACTACTACATGAAGCTTGTGCGTCAGAGTAGCTCCACGCCAACGCCACGCCTGACAGCTGCTGTTGTCGGCAAGTCAACGATTGAGGTTGGCGAGACCTTACGAGTTGAGTTTACGGTACATAATCCTGGTTCAGCAACGTATGAAACGCAAGCACCTGCTGGTGGTCGTTTAGACCAGCCTCGCTCCGGATGGGTTTATGACGAGGCTGAGTGCTTTTTGGGCGACGTGTCGGGATCGTATCCGGCGTATCCAAAAGTTGATAATCGACTACGTGTGACGCTTGGCTTCGTTGAAGGCACAACAACTGTCCCGCAAAGCTGCGCTGATGGCAGTATCGCACAATCAGGATGGCGTTGGGGATTGGATACGGCGCTCCAACCAAACGAGACCCGCAAGATTTTCGGCTCTGTGCGCTTTCGCACTCCAGGGCAGTATCGGCTTAAGGCCAGCCTTAACAACGAGAACATCAAGGAATACGGAAGCGACGGAAACGGCGCCGATATTGCCATCGGAGCAATTACGGTCGTGCCCGAGCGGCGAGCGCCAGAAATATCAACATTCGACCAGGACATTTTGCCACAGGCGAGTGTTTACCAACTGACCGCTGTTCCCGATAGCTTGCTTGCGCGAACTGCAAATCCTCTTTCAGTGATTGAGGGCGGATACGTAGGCAGCTTCGATTGGATGGGCAGCGATCAAAACTGGGGTTCGGGTGGACCTGTAGATCAAAGTGATTATTTTATCGTTCGACAGGTGCGTCCTTTCTATGCGCCGGTATCTGGAACGTACACCTTCCGCCTCACCAACGATGATGGAGCCTGGCTATGGGTTAATGGCAATGAAGTAGTCAAAAATATTGGCCTGCATCCAACCACATCCGCCCAAGGTTCGGTCTATCTCAATGCAGGCCTTCATACGCTCGCCGTTAAGTTCTTCGAGAATGGGGGCGGTGCTTATGCAGCGTATGCATGGCGTATGCCGGGCGACACTAATTTCTCGTTGATCCCTGTGCCGCCGACAACCGCGCGCATTGGAACACGGTTCACATTAGGGCAACAAGTTGTTGTCGCGGCAGATGACCTTGGAGGAACTGGCTTACGTGAGCTTGCGCTGTGGATTAATGGAAGCCAGCAATCATCATCAAATCGACCAATAGCACTCTCGCTCGGCTCAGGCTGGTATACAGTCGAGTATCAGGCCTTTGACAAAGGCGAAGGCGCGGGAAATGCCAGTGGACGAGCTGCTGTGAGCTATCAAGTTGATCCAAACCTCCGTTTATATCGCAATTTTGCACCGCATATCAAGCGTTAGGATTCTGCCTCGAAGCAGCTGAACAATGCCGACAAAGCAGGCCGCGCCTCGAGATTGAGGCGCGGTTGTGTTTCTGAATCAACACCTCAAGTTGTCGCATTTGAAACTAGTACCTGTGGCAGCTTGATCTTACGTCAAATACTCGTTAAAATACCCTCGGTTACACGCGAAGCAGTACCATTCTATCCATCGCGATGTCGGCCTCGTGCTTGACAGTAGAACGCATGTGCTGATATAATGCATCTACTTCACACGAGCACGATGGTAAAACGCCGCGTCGCGCAGCGCTCCTTTACCAATGCTCAACGGCACGGCGTTAAGATAAGCTTACGGGTAGAGGAGGAAGGCTATGGCGGTAACCAGCCGTGATCTGCATCAGCAGCCTGCACGGACAACGGTGGCTGCGCCACGAGTACGTTGGCCACAGATGCAGGTTGATCGTCAACACCTTCGATGGGGCGGTATAGTATTATTAGGCGTGGTTCTTCTCACTCTTGTCACGGGGCGCGGCCAAATTTGGCTGGACGATGTACGTTATGGACGGCCCCGAACGATGCAACTTACGGATTACGTCGGTCACAATGAGCGACCAGGTCAGCCAACACACTTCATCGCGATGAACCTAAACCGTCGAGTCGTGGTGATTGAATTGCCGGGTGGCGACAGCACGAAAGCGCAAACGCTGCAAGGACCGTATCTGTTTGGGGCGAATGAACATTTGACACCCGTCACGCTGCGGGTTCAAGATGTCAATAACGATAAAAAAGGCGACCTCGTGATTGCCGTGAAACGCGAAGAAATTATCTACATCAATGCAGGTGATAATTTCCGACTAATCACTGACGACGAGCGCCAACAGCTTGTTGGAGCAAACTAATGACGCGGGTTCAGCAGATTGGTATTGGCCTCGCCGCCATGCTAATAATATACCTGCTCATGCCGACCGCACCACGGAACGTCATGACAAATGCACCGGGACTTTCATCGGCCTTTTCGCCAGTGATGGGTCAGCCGGTGCTGGCTGCTATGGCAGCGCCAAAAGTCAATCCATTTGGCTTGTCGGTACAAGGCCCACCAACCATCACCGTTGAGCAGATCGAGGCCGTGTTAGCAGAATATAACTCACCTGCACAAGGCCATGGCCAAGAATTTTACGACCTCGGCAAGCAATATGGAATCAATCCCGCTATAGCACTTGCCTTTTTTATTCACGAGTCGGGAGCAGGCTCAAACCTTGCATGGGCCGGACGCAAAGATGACGGCACGTACACACATAACGTCGGCAATATTATCTGCACTGACGGTTGGCGTTGTTACGGCCGCTTCCGTGACTACGATACCTGGAGCCAGGGCATTAACGACTGGTACAAGCTGATCAGCGAGCTATACATCGGCGAGTGGCAGCGCACAACTGTTGACGACATCATACCTAAGTATGCTCCAGCCTCCGACAATAACGACGAAGCAGCGTACATTCAGGCCGTTAAAAACTTAGTGCAAAATTGGCAAGGAAAGTAGGCGGTTTTATGCAGTTCGATCAAATGAGTGAGCATCGCATACCGCCGTGGGTTATCATGGTTATCGCAGTGGCGGTGCTGTGGTATATGTTTGGAAGTACAGGATCAGGTGCGGTTGTTAGTGGCTGGCGTGGCGACAGTGTTGCAACCCAAAGTGCGGTTGGCGCTTTGAAACCGCAACAGCAGAACGCGCTTACCGGCTTGTTTAGCAAGCAAAATGGGGCACAAAGCACTGGTTTAGCCGGATTGACACAGCCTCAAGATCAGCCTTGGGGCAACCCAACTGATACAACACGGGCTGTTATGACGCAGGGCTACGGCGTGGGCAGCCATGCGCCGGCAGCAGTATGGGGCGGGATCGACATTGCGGTGGATGGCGACGGCGATGGAAATGCAGATCCGCAAGGTTCAATGGGCGCGCCCTTATATGCAACAATGAGCGGCGTGATTGAGCTGAAAGAAAACTCAGTGCCTGCGGGCAATCATCTTTGGATTAAGAACGGCCGATACAAAATCGGTTATGGGCACCTCCAAGGCTTTGCTGTGCAAGATGGTCAAATGGTACAGCGGGGCGATTTGATCGCCTACATGGGCTCAACCGGAAATTCAAGCGGACCACATCTGCACTATCATATCTGGCAAGACGGTGTCAACGTCAATCCACTCGACTTCGGCGCAATGCCATAACTAAACGGCACAGGCACAAATGCTCAATAAAGCACGCTGCGACATATTTGTCGTGGCGTTTTGTGTTACTAATGGCAAGGTGTAGTGTACAGAACGCGATAATCAGGCTGGGCAAACAACCTTCTGATTGTATGAGGCTCCATTCGTCGCTGGATGAGCAGTATCATAGCGGCGCAGCTACAAAACAAAACTCCCGGCACCTCATGAGTGCCAGGAGTTTTTAGTGAGTAGGCGGAGATTAGCGCTGGGTTAGTCTGTTCATCGTGGGAATAGCGGCGACCCAAATTGGGCCGGCATTGAACACCACTTCCTTGCCCTGATCATCGTAGAAGCGCAGCGGCGCCGCCGCAGCATCCTTACGCCATGTAGCTTCAACAATGCGCCCAGCATTGAAGATGCGCGCTTCACCGGTTCCAATAACCTCCTGGTCGATACGCTTCTTATCATCCCCAGGCCGAGCCGACTCACGAACCTGCATGATGATGACATTACGCGTCCACAAGCGCTTGCCGGTTACCCGGTCGATATGCGGCGCTCCACGCATCGAGCGAAAGTAACCATTGGAACCAGGATCATAGCTAAATGAGGCCTGAGAACGTTGATCGGCGAAATAATAGTTGAGGCTTGTAGCAGAAGCGGGTGATAGCGCAGGAATATTTTCAAAAAGATAGCCAGCACTTGGATCGGTAAACGACGTTACCTGCTTGTCCTGAGCAAATGTGCGCAGCAGCTTTGAGTTAGTGTACAGGTTATGGGGAGCAAGCCGTTTGCCGTCGCGCCAAGTGTACGAGCGCTGATTGAGCGCCTCGAAGTTAATAAGCTGATCCGTTGTTTCCGCAAGCTTGACACCATCTGGACTACCTCCAGCGTGGGCATAAACCGGATGAAAGCCCATCGCCCACTCAGCAAAGTAGATGCGCGTGGACCGTACAGGGCCAATCTCATTCACCTCGTCCGACACACCATCTTGATACAGGGCGATAAAGCGAGTAATGCCGTACTCGGCCAGCCCTTCAAACACCATTGCGGCCTTGTCCATTCCAGACTGCGGATACGCATCGGGATGATTATCGATCATCACCATCCAGGGTCTTCGCGTGATATTACCACGGGCAAAGCTGCCCTCGCTTGTCACACCGCTAACGTCTGGCGCAGTCGTCGGCTCGGGTGTTGGCTCAGGGGTAGGAATAATTGTTGGCTCTGGCGTTAATGTGGGTTCCGGCGTTAACGTGGGCGCTGTAGTTGGCTGCGCAGTAGCGATTGGGATGACGCTGGCTGCTACATTCGTTGACGCGACAGCTATTGGACGTTCGGGCGCTGCTGGCGGCGCGCCACATGCGGCGAGAGTTGCGGCTAGGAGCGGCAGTAATGTGAGACGGGAAGCGGGAACGAACCGGGGCATTAACGATTCTCCTTTGTTGCCTCAGCTTCGATTGTAGCCCAGGCATTGTCTGCTGTTTCGGCATCAGCCGAACTGATTGTGTTGGGAGCATACCGCGCTCGGTCATAAACTGTTGTCAGCGCGTGTATGGTATCTGCTGCGGGAACAACGGTTCCAAGTGAGATTTCATGTTCAAGCGGTGTTTGCTGGGGCTTACGCTGCTGTTTCGCTGCTTCGCCAAGTAACAAGAGCTGAATATAGCGACGACGGATGCGCTGAACCGGATCATCGGCACGCAGTCGAGCCAACGCATCGCGCAGACCGGCGGTACGAGGTGTTGAACGCAAACCGTTGAGCAAACTCAGTAGGTCCGTACCAACGGCTTGCCAGCTCCACAGCGACTCGTGCAGCTCGCCATCGGCAATAACCCGTACCTTGCGACGCCGACTCGTCACCAAAATGAGGACAATCAATGCCAGAAGTGGCGCAAGGTACAGCATAAGGTTCAACGCAGAAACCAACAATTCCATCAATTGCAGCGTTTGGTCCGACGGCGCCTCCTGCTCTAGCAACTCTGACATGCCGCTTGATCCACTGGGAACGAATTGCACGACACGACCATTAGTTATCCACGTGGCGAGCTGAAAAAACAAGGAGGCCAGCGGGGCGAACAACAGCGCAATGAAGCCCACAACGAGCGATACCGCAACACGCACAGCTAATGTAGCTGTGTCGGAGAATATACTAAGAAGAAGCATTCCAACAACCAGCACAACAATTGCAAGGAACAGGCTTGACCGGAGTGCATGCCATCCACCTGCGCCGCCTTGTCGCTCAACCTGAACAATGATACCCGCCAGCGATAAGCTAAACAGTCCCAAAGCAATCGTTAGAACGGCCTCCAAGGCTAGCACCCCACCCCACGGCGCTTCGCCTAAGTTAACGTTAGAAGACAGCGTTGCAATCATTGACAGCAGTACCAGGCCAAGCACGCCTTTTTGAAGTACTCCAAGTAAGGATCCATGGTCATGATCAAGAATGACCATGCCACGCCACCAAACAAGCAAGCAAACAAAGAACAACACCGGGCTGCCGAGTGCCAAATTCTGAGATTCGGAGGCCCAGGGTGAAAGCACGCCCCAGCCACTGATGACACTCAACCCACCTCCCGCTTGAACTTTCACTGCATAGCTAATTGTACAAACGGCAAGCAGGAGCAGCCACGGACGAGTCAGCAATCCGCCATCGTCCTCAGAATTTGAGAAGCGGGCTGTTGACCAGGCGGCGACGAGACATACCCCAAGCAACATGAGCCAGCTAAGGTTTGTGCTGCCCACAGCGGTAATAGCGATCAATGATCCGCCGAGATGGAGTAACGAAACTTCAAATGCTGCTGCGATGAACAAGAAAAGTAACTTTAGCGGCTGTAAGGACATAGGATGGGTCACCAATTGGAGCAGCAACACGAGCAACAACCGTCAGCGGCCGACGGATTGTATCATGCCGGATGCTGAACTCCCTTAAGAGTGGGTCATGATCTGGCCAGGCCGTTCGCCCCATGCCACATCACGCTTGAGTGTCACAATCTCAATGCCTGGAACACGTGGAGCACGGTCGTCTCCAGCATACAGCCAGATAATCCGACCGCGCTGTTTGCGAAGACGGAGCAGCGCCGACTGGAGCGCTTCGGATGGAACGGCGCTGATCAGTACAACAGTTGAACCCCATGCCAATGAGGTCCCTAAACGTCGCAAAACCTGTGGAAAAGGGGTAATCGCATACGGCACAAGCTTGGCAAGCACTTCAAGCACAAGCGCAAGCTGAATCGGCGAACGGCTTGGCGCGATATGAACAAGCTCTTTCTGGTCGGCGGGAGCGCTGTTAGTGTAAAGACCGAATCCCAATCCTTGCTGGGCTGACTGGCTGGCAACCGCCGCCGCGACGCCGATCATATACTCTATTTGATCGTACCGCACACCTTCCCAGTAGTGCTCAAAGGTGTCGAGGTTCAGCACAATTGCCACATCAAGACTGGTCGTCGGCTCAAAAACCTTCGATTGCAGCTCACCTCGACGCGCGGTCGCGCCCCAATGCACAGTTTTGAGCGGATCATCACGACGATAATCGCGCACGCCAACAACACGTGAAGGATCGGTAAGAAGTTGACGTGGTGCGCGAAGCTCGCCGACAGGATGTTGGGCGCGGAGCCGTAGATTTGGTATTGCGGCAAGCTCCGGATACACCAATAGTTGGGTGCGACCTTCGATTTCAAGCTCCCGCGTAACCAGGCCAAATGCATCAGTAGCGGTTAGTTGCGCTGGCCCAAACGTGTACAAGCCGCGTTTTTGGCAGCGAACGGCAATGTTCCAAGAAACAGCCTCATACGGTCGAAGCGTCGTCCAATGGCGCAGCAGTTTGGTGTTGAGCAGTGTATGCGGTAGGAGCTGCTGACTGACAAACTCCAACGGCGCAGGAACAACATCGTCGATGGTCAGGCTAGGTAGTCCAAGCAGTTTACGATTTGCGATACGAAGCGTGAGGGTTATTTCATCGCCAACCAGCGCGCGCGGCGTACTAAGGACCCGCTCATAGCTCATTCGCCGCAATGCCCATCGGCCCCACAGCGCGACAAGCGCAAGTGTCACACACAGCAAGCCAAGCAGCGTCGTTGCAAGGCCTTGACGCAGCAGCAGCGCAAACACGACCAGCACAATGAGCAATCCGCGCCAGCGCGGCTTGAGAATCACAAGCGGGTGCTTTCCGTGGAGAACCACAGGATCGGCAGGTACGCCGACCCCGTAGTTCGATGAAGGATAGGAATATTACTCGACGCCGAATTCTTTGAGCTTGGAGGCGAATGTTTTGTACGGCAAGCCCAGCCGCTCGGCAGCAGCGGTCCGGTCATCATCGGTTTGACGCAATGCTTCGCGCAGCATCCCTTGCTCAACGTCGCGCATAATCGCGTCAAGTGACTTGCGCTCACGCACGGCTTCGGCAATGTCGACGACCAAGGCATGCGAGCCAGCCTCAAGCGATAATAGCTCGCTGGTAATCACCTTGCCTTGCGACAGCACGACAGCGCGATTGATCTCGTTTTCAAGCTGCCGCACGTTACCCGGCCAGTCATACGCGACGAGCTTGTTAAGCGCTTCCTCGGAAATACGTGACGGCGGCGACGACGGGCTGTAGCGGTACTTGTCAAGGAAATGCTCAACCAGCAGCGAAATATCTTCCCGTCGTTCACGCAGCGGCGGCATATGGATGTTGATTACATTCAGACGATAATACAGATCCTCGCGGAAGTTGCCTTTACGCACTTCTTCTTCGAGATCGCGGTTCGTCGCCGTAATAACGCGCACATCGACTTTGATTGTGGAGGTACCACCGACGCGCTCGAACTCGCCTTCTTGCAGCACGCGCAGCAGCTTCTTCTGCGCGGTTACCGAGAGCTCGCCGACTTCATCCAAAAAGATTGTGCTCTTGTTGGCTAGCTCGAAACGACCTTTTCGCTGTGCCACGGCGCTGGTGAAGGCACCCTTTTCGTGACCAAACAGCTCGCTTTCTAACAGCGTATCGGGCAGCGCGGCGCAGTTCACCTTAACCATTGGAGGACCAGAGCGACGTGATGAGTGAGCGTGGACAACGTTCGCAACCAGCTCCTTACCGGTTCCGGTCTCGCCCGTCACCAATACCGTCGCTTCACTGCCGGCAATACGGCCAATCGTTTTGTAGATGCGCTGCATAGCCGGACCCGAGCCAATCATCCGGTCGCGCGGATCAATCGACTGGCCTTCCAGATCCTTAACCTTTGAGGACAATTCCTGATGCTCAAAAAACCGCTGGACCGTCAGCACCACTTCATCAACCTCGAACGGTTTACGTAGCTGGTCGAACGCGCCCATCTGAATGGCACGGATCGCAACCGACGATGTAGCGTGGGCGGTAATCATGATCACGCCAAAATCACTATGATTTTTTTGTAGCCGCTCCAACACCTCTAGGCCGTCGATGCCGGGCATCCGCACATCCATCAACAGCAAGTCGAACTCAGCGCCACCAGCAATTTTGGTCAACACCTCGGTTCCGCTACGGACCTCAATCACGTCATAGCCTTCATCCGAAAGCAAATCACGCAGGATGCTGCGCACGCCGTCGTCATCATCGGCTACCAATATTTTACGCTGCTTTTCTTTTACCACAGTTCAATCTGCTCCTTCTAGCCGACGCACAGCGTATCGCAGCGACCACCACCTTATGCGCCACGCGTACCCGTTGTTTTCCATGTGATGGACGGGGGTTAACCATCTGTAATCGTCAAGCCACTATGAGAATTATAGCTTAGGCGAACATGTGGTGCAATGACACGATGATTCCGGCAGGATCGACGTCATTCCCTTTATTAATGCCGGCGCTCAATATGCGCGCCCAGACCACGCAGCCGCTCCTCGATCCGTTCGTAACCTCGGTCGATCTGGCCAATGTTTTGGATCGTGCTGCGGCCCTCGGCGGCAAGCGCGGCAATCAACAGCGCCATACCTGCACGAATATCCGGACTGGTCAGCGTTTCGCCATGCAGCTTGGACGGCCCAACAACAACAGCACGGTGTGGATCACATAGCACAACACCAGCGCCCATACTTATTAAACGATCAACAAAGAACAAACGATTCTCAAACATCCACTCATGTATCAAAACAGTGCCGCGCGCCTGAGTCGCCACAACTAGAACAATGCTCATAAGATCGGTTGGAAAGCCCGGCCACGGCCGATCATCAATTTTGGGAATAGCGCCGTGCATGTCGCTTTGCACAACCAACTCCTGGTCGGCGGGCACCACAATATCTTCGCCGTGGTCCTCCCAATTAACGCCCAGCTTGTTAAAAGTGATGCGTGTCATGCGATGCTCTTCGGGTCGCGCGTCCTTGATACGAATTGCGCTGCCCGTGGCTGCCGCAAGCCCGATCAACGAGCCAACTTCCATGAAATCGGGTCCGATGGTGTACTCCGCGCCATGCAAACTGCTTACGCCCTCGATCATCAACCTATCGGTGCCGATGCCGGTGATACGCGCGCCCATCGCGTTGAGGCACTTACATACATCTTGAACATGCGGCTCGGATGCGGCATTGCGAATAGTGGTCGTGCCCTCTGCCAGCGACGCTGCCATGATCGCCTGCTCGGTGCCGGTAACGCTCATCTCGTCCAAAAAGATGTCGGCACCCCGAAGCTCACCGCTGGTAAGACGATAGCGATCGTTTTCAACGGTGATGTCAGCGCCTAAAGCTTGCAACGCCTGGAAATGCGTATCAAGGCGACGACGGCCAATTCGGTCGCCGCC
>JASKZZ010000097.1 GCA_030147335.1 Herpetosiphonaceae bacterium
CCAGTTGATCCATCAGCAAGCGAAGTTGTGTCATAAACGAACCACCTCATATGTTACGGCGTGGATAACTTTTCGTGGGCTGTTACGACGAACAGCATCTGAACATGCGGCACCGGAAGTGTTTGTATAATAGTCCAGCAATAAAAACTGAAGGATCGAGCATGAACAATGCACACATAACAATTGAACTTCCATGGGAAGAACTAGATGCCCTGCTGAACGGTCGGCACGCAGCGCCATTTCAAGTCCTTGGACCACATTATGTTGATACTGGCGAGTCATTTGTGCTACGTGTCTTTCGGCCTCGCTGTTTGAGCGTTGAAGTGCTTGGCGTGGATGGCGCGAACTACCCTTTGATGCGGCTGGCGAACAGTGATCTGTTTGTGGGCTTGCTCCCAGCGTCGGCAGGGCCGCGCTATAAGCTGCGAGTCATTGAAGAACATGGCAGCTATGAAATCGAAGACGCGTATCGCTTCCCAGCGCGGCTATCAGACTTCGACCTACATCTTATTCAAGAAGGCACACATTACAACACCTACCAAAAATTAGGCGCACACGTCACAACGGTTGAAGGTGTGCCAGGTGTAGCATTTGCCGTATGGGCGCCAAATGCCCAGCGTGTCAGTGTTCTCGGCGATTGGAACCATTGGGATGGACGCGTCCATTCGATGCGACGACGCGAAAGTGGCGTATGGGAAATTTTTATTCCACAGCTTGGCGAGGGCATTGCCTACAAATATGAGATACGCACGCCCAGCGGCCAGCTCTTTGAAAAAGCCGATCCATATGGCTTTTGGTCTGAATTTCGTCCACGTACTGCCTCAGTTGTATGGGATATTGACAAGCACCGATGGAGCGATGCTGACTGGATGGCCGAGCGTCAGCGGCGGCAAGCGCTTAATGCGCCTATCTCTATCTATGAGTGTCATCTTGGATCGTGGCGGCGCGTGCCCAAACAAGGTAATCGTTATTGCACCTACCGTGAGCTTGCCAACGAGCTTGTGCCGTATGTAAAACAACTCGGCTACACTCACATAGAGCTGCTGCCGATTACCGAGCATCCGTTTGATGGCTCGTGGGGCTACCAAACCGTCGGCTACTACGCGCCAACCAGCCGCTTCGGAACGCCGGATGATTTTCAGTATTTTGTCGATCAGTGTCATCAGGCGGAAATTGGCGTGATTCTAGATTGGGTGCCGGCGCACTTTCCCAAAGATGGCCACGGGCTTGTGTATTTTGACGGAACTCACCTTTACGAGCACGCCGACCCGCGTCAAGGCGAGCATCCCGATTGGGGCACCCTGATTTTCAACTATGGCCGCAACGAGGTTCGCAACTTCCTGCTTTCCAACGCGCTTTTCTGGCTCGACAAGTACCATATTGACGGCTTTCGCGTCGATGCCGTCAGCTCAATGCTGTACCTCGACTATGGCCGTCAACAACATGGCTGGATTGCCAATCAATACGGTGGCCGCGAAAACCTGGAAGCGATTGAGTTTCTTAAGCAGTTTAATTTGCTCGTCCACCAAACCTATCCGGGCACGCTTACAATCGCCGAAGAGTCAACCTCGTGGCCCCTCGTCTCACGGCCTGTGTATATGGGCGGCCTTGGCTTTAGCTTAAAGTGGAACATGGGCTGGATGCACGATATTTTGGAGTACGTTAGCACCGACCCAATTCATCGCAGCGGCGTTCATTCCAAGCTGACGTTCACGCTGATGTATGCTTTTTCCGAAAACTTCGTGCTTTCACTATCGCATGACGAGGTTGTGCATCTCAAAAAATCGCTGCTTAGCAAGATGCCGGGCGATGTGTGGCAGAAGTTTGCCAATCTGAGGGCGCTGTACTCGTTTATGTGGGGGCATCCCGGCAAGAAGTTGTTGTTTATGGGCAGTGAGCTTGGGCAGTGGGGCGAGTGGAACTACGACATCAGTCTTGATTGGCATCTGCTCGATCCGCAGACCGTGATTCATCCCCTGCATAACGGTATCAAGCAGCTCACCATCGATCTCAATGCGTTGTATCAACGCGAGCCTGCGTTACATTCCGTCGACTTCGAGTGGGCCGGATTTGAGTGGTTGCAGGCCGATGACACGGCGCGTAGTGTTCTGGCCTTTCTTCGGCGGGGAACACAGCCCGACGACGACATTATCGTGGCGTGTAATTGGACGCCGGTCGTGCGCCATGATTATTGGGTACGCGCGCCACAACCAGGCATGTACCATGAACTGCTCAACAGCGATGCCGAAGTCTATGGCGGCAGCCATGTCGGCAACAACGGCGAGGTCAAGACCGAAACAGGCGCTGACGGCCAGCAATATCTACGGCTGACACTGCCACCGCTAGCCGTGCTGATGCTCAAGCGCGTTGACAAGTCTAAGTCAACCAGCAATCCTTGATAGGTTGTTATGCAAGAGCAGAGGGTACTTTTTCTCTGCTCTTGCTAGGCCACAGCCAACTGTTGGTTCGCTATTTCACATTCGGCTCAAGCCACACATATTGATACGGCGCTAGGCCAAAGTGACCGTCTGCTGTTATCTGGGCGCCGCTGATCAGGTCGGTGAAGTGCATGCCGGAGCCATACATCCGCAAGGTGTTGCCGTCAATAGCCTGCGCGTACTCAGAAAAGTTGGCCAGCACCAGCAGCCGCTGCCCGCCGTGATTACGCACATAACCAAACAATCGTGCATTGCCCGTCACGATCACTTCCATATCGCCGTTGTACAACGCCGACAACGATTTACGTAGACGAATCAGCAGAATAAGCCCGGTAAAGATTCGCCCTGCAACCGTTGACGGATCGTGGCGCTGTTGCATACGTTCTGCGTTAAGGCGCGGACGATGGACCCAACGACTATCATCGGCTTTGTCCGGATCGGTAACATACGAATAATCGTTGGTAGTGCCTAGCTCATCGCCCAGGTAGAGCAGCGGAATGCCGCCAATGCTCAAAATAATGCTGTGCAGCAGCAGGATACGCTGTACCGCCAGATCGATCAGTCGTGTGTCGTTCAGTTGGATCGCTTGCTCCAGACCTGCCAGTGATGCCAACGTACCTGACACTCGCGCGTCGCCGGTATCGGGATTTTCCTGGAATGGCATGCCCCGCGCGAACGAGCCTTCAAAACGCCCAATATAAAACGCGTTTAAGAAGCGCCGATGACCCGCAGCGTCGATCCACACCCAGGCCGCGTCGGCGTCATCAAAGGTCCAGCCAATATCGTCGTGTGAGCGCAGGTAGTTGACCCAGGCACAGCCGTCGGGCAGCTTGAAGCGCGTATGCATCGAATGCAACAGCAGCTTGACCTCACGCGTTGCCAGCGCTTCCCACAACAACGCCATTAGCAGCGGATTGTACGAGACCTGGCACTCGTGCGGACTGATATATTTCATCACCTCGTCGGGATGAACAATTGCTTCCGACTTGAAGAACATAGCCGGTGCAGCAATGCGTGCAAGTGCATTAAACGCCTGGAGCAGCATATGCGCCTCGGGC
>JASKZZ010000099.1 GCA_030147335.1 Herpetosiphonaceae bacterium
ACATGCGAGTTCGACGTTGAGAAATTCCCCGATCCGGCAACGATGGTTGCACGGCTCCATGAGCAAGGCTTCAAGGTCACATTGTGGGTGCCGCCGTTCTTTGATCCCCAAGGGTCGGGTTTTGCCGAGGCCAAATCCAAAGGGTTTCTGGTACGGCATCCCGGCAACGATGAGCCCTATCTCGTGCGGTGGTGGCAGGGGTATGGTGGCTTGCTCGATGTAAGTAGTCGGGATGCATTAGACTGGTGGCTTCAGCAGCTACAGCATTTGCAGCAAGAATACGGCATTGACGGCTTTAAGTTTGACGGCGGCGAAGGCAATTTCCTGCCAAGCGATGCTGTAATGGCACAGCCAACAACACGTCGTCAATATGCTGACCGGTACGTGCAGTGGATTGCGGATCACTTTGCGTGGACGGAGGTGCGTGCGGGCTGGCGCTCTCAACGTCATGGCTTGATGTTCCGTGAATGGGATAAGTGGAGCCGTTGGGGCTTGGATAACGGGCTGCATAGTGTGCTAACCCAGGCATTAGTGCTAAGCGTTATCGGTTATCCGTTTGTACTGCCGGATATGATTGGCGGCAATGCATATAGCGGAGAAACACCGGATCGCGAGCTACTGATTCGTTGGACCCAGCTTACGTCGCTGTTGCCCTCAATGCAATTTTCAATACCACCATGGCAGTATGACGATGAGGCTGATACAATCTGCCTCCGCTATGCCGTGCTCCACACTGAGATAATGCCGTATATTCAATCATTGGTACAGCAAACGCTGCGTGACGGCTCGCCATTGGTCAGGCCGATGTTCTGGCATACCGATGACGATCAAACAGCGCTGTCGATTGATGATCAATTTATGTTGGGTGATCTGCTGCTTGTCGCGCCTGTGGTCAATCCCGGCCAACGAAGTCGCAACATCTATTTACCCAAGGGTCGTTGGCGAGATCGATGGACGAGCGCGACTTTTGATGGGCCATGCTGGCAAGAAAAGTATCCCGCGCCGCTGGAAACGCTGCCGCTATTTGAGCGGCTGCGCCAAGACTAACGAAAGTTGTTCACATGACGGTCCACAACAAGGATGTGTCGGGCGTTCAGCTTGATCAGGTAGCGCGCTGGGCTGAGGCGATCCATGCGAACATAGCGCAGGTGATTGTTGGCAAGCGTGATGTAGTGGATTTGCTGCTGGTGGCACTGTTAAGCGGTGGTCATGTGCTGTTGGAGGACGTTCCCGGCACCGGCAAGACGACATTGGCGCGCGCACTTGCAATTACATTGGGCCTGAGCTTTAAGCGTGTCCAATGCACGCCCGATCTGCTGCCGAACGACATCACAGGCGTTTCAGTGTATCACCAGCCAAGCGGCGAGTTTCAATTTCGGCAAGGCCCGATCTTCGCAAATATACTGTTGACGGATGAGATTAATCGCGCGACACCTCGTACGCAATCGGCGCTGCTGGAAGCGATGCAAGAACACACAACAACGGTTGATGGTACCTCGTATCCTTTGCCACTCCCATTTATCGTGCTTGCGACCCAAAACCCGATTGAGTTCGAGGGTACGTTTCCGCTACCGGAAGCCCAGCTTGACCGGTTTCTGATGCAAGTCGCGGTCGGCTATCCTTCTGTGCAAGAAGAATCGCAAATGTTGCGGTCGATTGGCAGCCAACACCCGATCGATCAGCTTAAGCCGTTAGCAAACAACGACGATGTGCGGCAGCTACAACGGCAAATTGATGCTGTGCATGTGAGCGATCAGGTGTTGGAGTATTTGCTGCGACTCATTGTAGCATCGCGACGACATAGCGAGCTTGCTTTGGGAGCAAGTCCACGGGCAAGTATTGCGCTTCATCGCGCGGCCCAAGCCGTCGCTGCGTTAGCTGGGCGGCATTTTGTGGTGCCCGACGATGTGAAACGACTGGTTGTGCCTGTTCTCCAACATCGGCTGCTGCTACGTCCTGAAAGTGCGCTGCGTGGACGAACTGCTCGGGATGTGCTTGATGTGATCCTGGCGACGACTCCCATTGACACCGAGGATGGTTGACGTTTAAACAGGTCAAGCTGGGATGTGATAAAGCTTATAAATAGCCTGGTTTGATGCCAATCTTTGATTGGTAACACCAACAACCTTTGCTGAAAGCGTACCCGGCTTTGTCGTGTGTAGCTGGTTGGAACGTAGCATGTCTAAGCTGTTCACTTTCGCAATTGTTCTGCTGCTGGTTGCGCTCATTGTGCGGTCGGAAATAATGAGCGCAGTTGCGGTAGCGCTTGCCGCCGCTGCGTGGCTTAACACAGGTTGGCTCCGCCGAGTCGAGCGGGGGCTGCAGGTTCGGCGTGATGTTGTGCAGAGTCTGGCATTTGGGGAAGAAGTTGTTTCTTCGGTTGTGATTGAAAATTCATCGCTGCTTCGCGTTCCATGGCTGGAAGTTCGCGAAAGTGTTCCGCTTGGCCTACGTTCAGTTACGCCACAACCTACAGTTATTACGCTGGGTGCAGGCCAGGAATATCGGCTGGCCTATCCTATACGTGGCTCTCGTCGCGGCTGGTACACCGTTGGACCGGTACGTATGGTCATGGGTGACATCCTTGGTATTCAAAAGCGTCGGCTCCAAGTTCCATCTACTCATATTGTTGTGTATCCACGCGTTGTGCCGCTATCGGTCCTTGGCCTTCCTGCAACCCTGGTGTATGGTCCACTTCAACCAGTAGGCGTGCGCCAGCGGATCGAAGATCCGGCGCGTCCATCAGGGGTGCGTGAGTATGTTCCTGGCGATGACATGCGTCGTTTGGATTGGAAATCTTCCGCGCGTCAAAATACACTCTTGGTACGCCGCGCCGACCCAAGTATTGCCCCTGAAACAACAATTGCTGTTGCGTTTGGGAAAACGGATTACCCGCTCCAGGCCTTGCACGATGCACTTGAACGGGCTGCTATTTGTGCCGCGTCGCTCGGCACGGCCTTGCTTCAGCGCAAGCTTCCGGTTAGCTTGTTGACCAATGGCTTCGATCCTCAAACACAACAGGTTGGCATTCACATAGGCTTTGGCAAAGGTGAGGGCCAACGTCGCCAACTTTTGGCTGCGTTGGGACGGGTCAGCAGCAGCGACGAGCGTTCGTTGTTTGCAATGTTGCAAGCACAACAACTGCCCTGGGGTGGAACGTTGGTGCTTGTGATCGCAAATTTGACCCTGGAAACGTTATCGAGTGTTTTAGCGCTTCGTCGTCGAGGCCAGCAGTTGGTGCTGGTGCTGGTTGAAGGTACGCCGGAAGGATTAGCTCTCGCACGACAACAGCGTCTTTTGGCGTACACTGTTGATCGAGGGGGCATGCCGGTGCTGGAACGGAGCTAAAGATGCGGCAGGTACGCTTTACGTTATGGCAAATGTTTTTAATCGTCCTGTTGGTGATGGGCCTTGCGACGGCGGTCGTTGCCGGTGTTGAACGCATGTTGCCGGGATGGCGCTTGCCGTGGCTCCTGCCATTGTTTGCAGCGGTCGCTCTTGATGCGGTTGCGACACAGCGCGTGGTACGACGCCAACGCCTAAGCTTAAGCGAGCAGGGGCCAATACGTGCCGCCGAGGGGTTGTTGATCGTGATCATGGTGCGGCTGGCTAGCCTGATGGTAGAAGACGCGCCGATCTTGACGATGATACAGCCGTGGATACGTGATCCACTGTCCGTGTTTGGCGGTAGCTTCGCGCTTTACCTGTTTCCAAGCCTTCTGGTTTGGGTGATTGCAACACGGGTTACTGAATCTGTCTTGCAGTTTGAAACGGAGTTTCCAGCAACCAAAGCGCACGGTGGAGCGATTGACATGGCAACGGTAGTCGAGGACCGCACGTTGGCGGTTGCACAGTTTGATCGCTACTGGCTGATGATTGGCGTATGCACACTTATAAGCGCAACGGTTGCTCTCCATGGCCTGTCACTCATGGCTGCACTGCTTAGTTGGAATAGCATACCCACACTGCTGGCTGTGTTTTCGGTGCTGCTGTCCGGACTACTGCTGCATAGTCAAGGCCAATACGATCAATTATCGTATGGTTGGCAGCTTGATCAGGTTGCAATTGCGCCCGAATTATCATGGCGCTGGCGGCGAGCAAACACACTGTTAACTGGTCTAGCGCTGCTGCTGGGCCTAGCTCTT
>JASKZZ010000361.1 GCA_030147335.1 Herpetosiphonaceae bacterium
CTCAACGATTGCTTGCACCAGAAATAGCCCGAGACCAACGCCCTGTGTTTTGCGCGCCAATGTGTTATCGACACGAAAGAATCGCTCAAAAATACGCTGCTGATCCTCCGGCGCAATACCGACACCCTGATCTGACACATACACCAGCGCTTTGTCGCCCTCGACCCAGCCGCCGATGCGCACGATACCACCATCCGGACTATACTTAACGGCGTTCGACAGCAGATTGGACAAAACCATCCGCATACGCTCTTCGTCGGCGCGCACAGGAGGAAATGATTGCGGAAAACGCAACTGAAACTCAAACTCGTCAGATGCTGTTGCGGCAATACCTTGCACAACTCGCGCGGCTAATGCAGGAAGATCCACCGGACCTACTGTGAGTCGAAGACCGCCTGCTTGCAGCCGTGACACATCGAGCAAGTTCCCAATCAGTTCATTCAGCCGGTCTCCTTCTTCTTCGATCACCTGGAGTCCATCATGCAGCGTTGCCTGATCCCATTTGGCGTCGGGACGGCGAAGTGTGCTTGCATAGCCTTTGATAATTGATACGGGGGTTCGCAGTTCATGCGAGATCACCGAGATAAACGTCGCCTGTTGCTGTTCCTCCAGCTTGCGCGCTGTAATGTCGCGCACATTGGCGATTGCTCCTAAAAACTCATCATCCGGGCCGTAGGTTGGCGAATAACGGCTTGATATATACCGTTCTCGGCCATCACGCGTCACGATCTTGCCTTCTGCCGTTGGATTCGGAACACGGGGCAATCGTTGTAATGGACAGGCGGCGAGACACAGATCGACTCCCTGATCATTGTGAATGCCTAACACCTCGGCGCATGGACGGCCAAGCGCTTCTTCGCGTGACCAGCCGGTTAAGTGCTCCATGGCGCGATTGAATGATGTGATCCGCCAGCGCCGGTCCAGAATCATCACTCCGTCCGCAGACTGCTCAATAATCGCGTTGAGCCGCTGCTGCTCCTGCACTGCCGCCTCGTAAAGCCGCGCGTTTTGAACCGCAATCGCCGCCTGACTAGCAAATGCCTCGATCAGCGCCTGATCGGCTACCGTGAACGCTACGTTCACCGCCGCGCGAAACACCACAATCACGCCAATTGGATGATCGCCAATCAACAATGGTAAACCAACCATTTGTCGCAACGGCAGATGCAATTGTTCCGCTACTCGCCACAACTCACGCGCCGACTCTTCGCGTGATACTTGATGGTTGGACAACACATTCAGCAGGGGTCTAAACGCGCCAAATTGATCGGGCGTAATCTTATACGCCACGGCCACAAGCAATTCATCCTCAGGCGCTTCATGTAGCGCAATAAAACCATAATTGCCTGCTACCAGCTCCACCGCATATTCCAGCACCAGACTTAGCACGGCTTGAAGATCCAGCTGGGCGCTGATTGCCTGGTTAATCCGCAGCAGGTAGTCTCGTTGTCGTAGCTGGTAATCGTTCAGCTCAAACATCAATTTCTCATCCTGATGATGGCATCCTACCACGCGTTTGCAACCACGTTTCCATGCACGAATACTGGCGCAATTCCTGCTATAATCGAGCTACTAGGCCAAGGAGTGTCCTCATGGCAGAACACGTACCACCAGGCAAGACCATCCTTATCGTTGACGATGAATCAAGCATTCGCAGTGCGCTTGCAGAGCTGCTGGAGGACGAAGGCTATCAAGCTGCCGTTGTCCGTACAGGGCAGGAAGCAATCGATTATTTGCTTCTTGGCGAGACACGGCCTTGTCTGATTCTGCTCGATATGCTCATGCCCGAGATGACCGGTCTTCAGTTTCGGCGCCTACAGCAAGAGCAGCCGGAGTTGGCAGAGATACCAGTGATTGCAATGTCGGCCAATCTCCATGTCGCACAGGCCGCACAGGTGCTAGGCGTTCACGACTATCTCCAAAAGCCGTTTGATCTCGTAACCTTGTTATCCACAGTTGTACGCAATTGTGGCACTGCATCAACCACTTAAGCTTCGTCGGTGACCGTGAAAGGTCAGCCAGCAACTCCTTGCAACCTTTCTGCTTTGTTGGTCAAGATCGTTATAACATCTGCCTAGAATTTCTAACATTGTTCTAATGGTACGCAAACGTCGAATTAACGCACGCACTGTACCATACCTCATGTAACAACAAACAACTACGCGTTGCACGTAGCGACGCAGGTTGCAAGCAAGATACAAGGAGGTATTTGGTATGGCGAACATTCGGCGACACGATTCGTTTAACGAGATGCTTTCCCTACGCGACGCGATGAGTCAGCTTTTTGAAGACAGCTTCGTTAGACCTGCTCGTATGGGTGGCCGTGAGGCGTTGAACATGGCTTTGGACGTTAGCGAAACACAGGACAGCTTTGTTGTCGATGCGGTAGTTCCCGGTCTGCGTCCCGAAGATCTTGACATCACAATCCAGGATAATGTTCTGTTGATTCGAGGTGAAACACGTCAGGAACAGCAGAACGGTGACAAGCAGGCAAATTATCATATTATGGAACGACGCTATGGACGTTTCAGCCGCGCTGTCAGCTTGCCAACTGCCGTCAAAGCCGACCATGTCCAGGCAACCCTTGAAAATGGCATTCTGCATTTGGAAATTCCCAAGGCGGAAGAAGTCAAGCCGCGCAAGATCACAGTAAACAGCGGACGTGAGGCGCAAACTCAAACGATCGATATTACCGACGAACACGCCCAGGCCAAGGCCCTTGGTCAATAAAAAACACATACACTTGCTGCAACGGCTGGATCGGTTGACTCGATCCAGCCGTTGTTTTGCGTTTGAAACAATTTGAGATGCTTTACAGATCATCAAGTAGCAACAACAACATTTGTCAACTATTGCATCTAGTCCACTGCATGTGCATACCGACCCTAACAGGAGAAGATTGCATTGTTCGTGAACAAGCGTTTACACACGACTAGACAGGTATAGACAACCGTGATAGGATTATCGCATTAGTTGTCAGGAGCCGCGGCATGCATATCGATCTTACAAGCAAGCGGGCCCGTAAACTTATTGAAGACTATGACTTGACCGAAGAAGAATTGCGGCAGATCATTGCAGCCGCTCGTATTAATCTTGCAACATTCGATCCCGAGTACCGCGCCAACGTAACACAGCTATCCCAAGAACTCGATCGCAGCCGGCCAACAATTTACAGTTGGGCCGATCGCGCCTTAGAAGCTACCGTCGAATCGCTCCGTAATATTCGCACGGGTCGGCCACCTAAAACGAGCGGACGTATCCGTCGCCGTCCCACACGTAGCCCCGAGCTAACCTAGCAACATCTCCGCACTGAAACATCTCCCACAACCTGCGCTCCTCATTGGCTGATTCACCGTTATACCACTGTCCACTCCATCGGCGGTACCGACACCTCCATCACAAGGAGTAATCCCTGCAGATAGGCCAGCAGTTTACTGCTGGTCTGCGCATGTTTCCGTATCATACCTGCCAGACGCATCACGTGTGTCCTACGATGTGTAGGAACGCGCCAAGGCTACATGGATGCGACCGCTACTCTACGCAAAGGAATGAGACAGTTCATGAGCACGTCGCTCCACCGTCTGCTTCAATACTTCCGTGTGATCGACGGCGTCGATTTGGCAGCCATTGTTGCCACGGATGGACTGCTGATGGAAAGCGCCGCCAGTCCCGACGTTGATGCGGAGGCCATTGGTGCTGTTGCGGCTAACGGTCTTGCCCTCGCAGAAGCGCTAGGGCGAGAAATTAGCAAGGGTAGCGCCGAACAGCTTACGCTTGAATATGCCGATGGGCTGGTGATGATCGACCCACTCACGCCCGACGCCATGTTATTAATCTTGACGGACGGTCGCCATCAGCTTGGGCGCGTGCGCTTTCTGATGCACAAGCATCATGCTGCATTTGTAAGCGCAATTCAAGCCATTTAGAACATCATACGCACAACAGGCAACAGTTTTCCGTTTCGTTCTCGCTTCTGTTCCTGTTCTCTGTTCTTTGTTTTTTCATCAATCATTGCCAAAGGCAGGAAACTATGGCCCTCGATCCGCAACTAACTAGCTTGATCGTGCCACCAGAAGAAACCGCGCGCATCGAAGAAGTGCTCAACCGGCTCGTTGAAGAAACTGGCGGCAACCACGCGCTGCTGCTCGACAAGAGTGGTCAAGTCATCGCCTGCCACGGCGATGCAAACCGACAAGATACCACCGCTCTGGGCGCGCTCATTGCCGGTACATTCGCCTCGTCGCGCGAAGTTGCGAAGCTGCTGCGCGAAAAAGATTTCAAGATGCTGTTCCAGCAAGGCTCGCGTGAGAATTTGTTTATCGCGCTGATCGCTGAGCAGTGGATTCTGACGATCATCTTCAATAAAGAAACGCATATCGGCCTCGTCAAGGTGTTGATTAAGAAGGCATCCGAAGAACTGGCTGCCGTTCTCCAGCGCGTGCGCCAATCACGCCGAGTGCGCGACGATGTGCTCGGATCGAGCTTCCGCACGTCGATGGAAGATACAATCGATTTGCTATTTCGCGACTAATCTACGGAG
>JASKZZ010000166.1 GCA_030147335.1 Herpetosiphonaceae bacterium
CACGCTACAATTGTGCCGTATCAACTGTTTGAAACCGGCGATCAGCCTATTGTGCTCGCTGTCGGTAATGATGGGCAGTGGCAGCGATGTTGCGGTGTGCTGGAACGGCCAGAGTGGGTAGTCGACGTACGGTTTGCTACCAATCCGCAGCGCGTAGCGAATCGATCAGTTCTTGTTCCCTTGCTACAGCAGCTCTTGATAACACGTCCAGCAGCTGAATGGCTCCAGCTCTTCCAGGCCGCCCAAGTGCCGGCGGGTCCAGTCAATACGCTTGAAGACGTGTTTGCCGATCCACAGGTACAACATCAGCAGTTGCGCAGCACAGTGATGCATCGCAGCGTAGGCGAGATACCTATGCTTGGATTACCCTTTGTACTTGGGGGAACGCCCGCCCAGATACGTCTTGCTCCTCCTGTGTTAGGCGAACATACGGAGGAAGTGTTGCTCGAAAGCGGATACTCGTATAGCGAGATTGAAGCGTGGCGTAGTGCAGGTGTGGTGTGAGCAATCAAACACAATCCGATCTCCAAATAACCGACGAGCTATGGGCGGCGCTATTGGAACGGCATAACCTTGGGCCGTTTGAACAGGTAGTCGCGCTCAACAGTGACAGTTCAACACTGCTGATTAACAAGCAATATGTTGTTAGGGTGAATCAACAACAGCCTGATTTACCGGTTGCTGCATGGGAAGCTGCAATGTATCGGCGGCTACGGCGTACCACCGACGTTCCTTGCCCCGAGGTGCTGGCGCTTGATCTCCAGCGCGATCTCGTGCCGTTCGATCTGTTAATCTTAAGCTATGTCCCAGGTGAAATTGGTAGCAAGATTTGGCCACGACTAGACAATCCAACCCGTGAGCATTTATCCGAGGAACTGGGTCGATTTTGTGCGTCAGCTCATGGCCTGCGCTGGCCCATTTATGGTAATTTCCTGTCTCTGGGATCGCAGTTCACGCAGTCGGCGCGTTGGCCCGACATCATTAACCGTAAAATAATTGACCTGTACTATCAAGCAGACCAGAGCCGAGTGCTGCCGCAGTTGCTGCTCGACACGCTCATCACAACGCTCAATGACGGCGATGCACTGTATGAGACTGCTTCGTTACCAACACTTGCCCATACCCAGCTAGACCTATCGAATGTGCTGCTGCGTCACGATGAAGGGAAATGGTATGTCGCTGCGATTCTAGATTGGAAAGCGGCATTTGTCGCCGATGCTGCCTGGGAGTTTGCCTCGTTGTGGCGCGGTGCTAGCCGTGTTTATCCAGATTCGGGATCGTTTATGTACGGCTACAAAGAGCGACATCCGCTGCAAGATGATCTGCGGGTCCGGCTGCATTTATATCGCTTGGTGCAGCTGTTCGAGACCATAGTTACTTCCAGCGCAAAAGCAAGTGGGAGTATAGAGCGAACCGAGGCGCTGCTGCATGTACTGCGGCGTCAGCTTCGGATCCACTAAGCACAAACAAATCGCTCGTAGCCTTTCGATTTGCCGGCTGATGCTACGGCGTGTCGAGCATCTGGCGGTACACATCATAGTATTGTTTGGCAAGCGCACGCTGCGTATAAAGTTCGAGCACTCGCTGACGACCTTTGCGGCCCAGCTCTTCCCGTAGCTCGGGCTGCTCCATCAACATCCGAATCTTGGCAGCGAGATCGACGACATCACCTTCCCGAAAAATCAGTCCGGCATCGCCAACAACATGTGGGATTTCGCCACTGCCCGAGCCAATCGGTGGAACACCCGAGGCCATTGCTTCGGGCAGCACCCGACCAAACTGTTCCTTCCAGCGTGCTGTTGTGCGGGAAGGCAGAACAAAGGCATGAAGCTGCCGCATCTCGTTAGCTACGTCCCCCGATGGAACGCGCGGCTTGATGACCACACGCTGCCGTAGCTCAAGCTCGTCGATGCGCGCTTCAACGCGTGGTAGAAAGTCACCGTCGCCCACCAGCAGCAAATGCACCGTTGCTGGCAGCTGTGCTACCGCCTCAACCAGATCGAGCACGCCTTTGCGCTCCATCATACGGCCAAAATAGCCGATGCGGAACGGCGTAGCAGTGAGTGGTTCACTTGTCGGTTGGAACAGGTCGGGATCGACGCCAAACTGCGGCAGTACATGGATTGGTCCTTGGTAGCCGTGTCGCTCAATGATCGTCGCTGCTTCGTGACTGCCGGCAATTGCAGCGTGCGCGTGCTTAAGCGAGTATCGCTCAAACGTTGAGAATGGCGGCGGGTAGCGTCGTTCAATATTGGCCCAGTTGTAGAAGCATCTCTTGGCCCGATGTTGTACGCCCAACTGCATCGCCTGAAATGTTGCGAAGTTGAACGACTCTTCGTCGATATGAAAAACGTCGGGCTTGATCAGCTCTACGAGTCGCTTCAATCCTGGGTAGAAATGAATATGAAAGTGACCGTTGAGCCACATTGGCAATACCGCCAATTGGTATCCGGTCGTATGCCGTCGTTCAAGCTCGACTGGACCAGCACCAGGCTCATGCCACACGGGCGGTACCGCAACCGTCAGCTCGACGTCAGGCAGCGCCGCAAGCTCCTCCGCCTTGCGCTGGTATGTACCTACAACAAGTGCTTTCGACAACATCAAAACTTTCATGCTCGCCAATCCATGCTAAAAAGAAAACTCTTTACATCGTCAATGCGTTGATGATCTTTGTGCTCATTGAGAAATGGGTGCAGCTTGAGCTACTTGCTCGTACACATCCAGCGTTTGTTGCGCGGTTTGTTCCCAGCGAAACGCTTTTGCGCGTTCCATGCCACGTATTCGCAGCTGCTCACGCAAATTCGGGTCGGTCAATATTTCTCCCAATGCCGCCGCCCATGCATCTATGTCCTCGGGCGGCAGCTGCACGCCACCCTCACCGATAATTTCACCAACGCTGGTGGTCGCAGAGGCCAAAACCGGCGCGCCGCACTGCATCGCCTCAAGTGGAGGTAGGCCAAATCCTTCGTACCGTGACGGAAAAACAAACGCTTCACAGCCACTCAGGAGGGCTGCCTTTTCCGTCTCACTCACCGAACCTAGCAGCACCACATCTTCAGCAACGTTTTCTTCCAAAATGACGCGATGTATATTTGGAAATATTGCCGACTCGTGGGTTGGTAATCGACCGGCAATTACTAGCAGAACACGATGATCTAGCGTTCGTCGGGCACGAGCAAAGGCGCGAATTGCTGTTGATACATTTTTGTGTGCTTGAAAACCGCCAATATAAAAAACATATGGCTCGACAATCTGAAATCGTTCTTTTACGGCAGCGATGGCTGTCGCTGATTGAGGCTGTAACTCGGGCGATGCGGCAAGATGCGTAACGACCACACGTTCGTCACTAATGCCAAGATGCTGCATAACATCCATTTTCGTATGGTGAGAATCGGCGATAACGGTGTGCGCTCTTCGCGCGCTGCTTGCCGCGAGCCGCATATAGAGTTGCACTGCCCGTCCACCACGATTCCCTGGTACTAACAAAGGAATAAGGTCATGAACTGTTGTGATAACGGGAAGCTTACTGAATCGTGGAGAGCCAAAATACGGCACATGCAGCACGTCGGCATGCATTTGGCGACAAATCTGGCCAAGCGCGACCTGTTCAAACCAAACTTTTGCTAGATTTTCGCTACGATGATCATAGGGCGTTGGCATCAGCACTGTTTGAAAAGATCGTAGTGATGGCTGTTCTGCTCCACGGTAGCGCGGCAGGACAAGAATAAACTGATGCCCAGACGCGCGTGCGGCAAATTGAGCAACAAGATTATGGAGATATTGTCCGCTGCCAACATGCGGCTCCGTCCAAAACATGCCACTAATCGCAATCCGCATACACCTTCTATTTCGCTGAGGGTCAATCCGCGTGCTATTCTAGCATATCACCGTGATGCTATAATTGGCACGGTCGGAATGAGCATGAAGTACGCTACGCAACGTTGTTTTTTGTGTTTTTTTGTTCTATGGAGCTTGCTATGCTAACGATTGAACAGATCATGGAAATTATTCCACATCGCCCACCGTTTTTATTGATCGACAAGATTTTAGAGCTAGAAGAGGGCGTTCGGGCGGTGGGTCTAAAGCAAGTTTCGATGAACGAGCCGTATTTCGTTGGTCACTTTCCTGGCCAACCAATCATGCCTGGTGTTCTGCAGATCGAGGCGCTGGCACAAGTCGGCGCAGTCGCGCTTTTAAGTCAACCGGAGCATCGTGGCAAGATAGCTGTATTTGCTGGGATAGACGGCGTCCGCTTTCGTAAAATGGTCAAGCCTGGTGACACGCTGCGCCTTGAAGTAACGTTGGAAGCGATGCGTCGCAGAATTGGCAAAGGCCACTGTGTAGCAACAGTTGATGGAGCTGTCGCCACTGAAGGTGATTTTACGTTTGCCGTCGTTGAGCCGCAAAGCTAAATCGTGCGTACTTTCTTTATCTCCTTGCTTACGACGTTGTTGAGGCTGTGGTTTCGTCGTAAGCCAGCGCCCATCATTGAAGCGCCGCGCTCTGTGTTAATCATTAAGCCCTGTTGCCTTGGTGATGTTTTATTGACAACACCACTTGTAGCCGCAATCAGAGAAGGTTATCCAGCGGCGCGGATCACGTATGCAACTGGTAGCTGGTCGCGGCCAATGGTGGCAACCAGTCACCACATTGATGATGTCTTAACGCTACCCGATCAATGGACACTGGGTTGCTTTCTTGCAACAATACGAGTGCTACGCAGCCGCCAATTTGATCTCGTCTTTGTTCCTGATCGATCACCAACTCTCACACTGCTTGCATGGCTGGCTCGCGTTCCGTTGAGAGTTGGGCTAGATAGCCTTGGTCGTGGCTTTGCCTACACGCATCCTGTTCCGGTTCCTGCATTTGTTACGCACGAAGCCGAGGTATATAGTTCGCTTGCATTCGTCGCGCGTCTATCTCCACCCAGACGTTTATTTTTCTTTCCAACGCAAGAAGCTATTGCAAGCGCGAGCGAAATTGTACAGCAGCGTCCAACAAAGCTCCTGATTGCGCTCCATCCTGGCGGCGGTCAAAATCCTGGCATGTCGCTGCCGCGCAAACGTTGGCTGCCGGAGCATTGGGCGGCAGTCGCTGATCAACTTATTGAGCAGCACAAGGCGCGGATTATACTGCTGGGTGGTCCGAGTGATCAACAGGTTGTTGATGCTGTTGTCGCATCAATGCGTTATCAAGCTGAAACATATGTCATGCGCTGGAATTGGGTTGAGCTTGGTGCATTGCTGCAACAAACGAATCTGTTTCTTGGCCATGATACAGGCATGATGCACCTTGCAACTGCGGTCGAAACCCCAGTTGTTGCCGTATTTGGTCCTAGCGATCCGCAAATATATGGTCCATATGGCGAGCGAGTACGCTTTGTGTGGAAGCCAACAGTCCAAAGTCCTTGTTTTTATAATGGTGAGGTGGTTACCGAGTGTTCATGTGCAATGCAGTGTATGCGCAACGTCGCTGTAGCCGATGTGTTAGCGGCAATCAATATGCTGTTAGCGGATGATCATATCGAAGGAAGCAGCTAATGCAATACATTCCCGTATTACAAATAGGTGTGGGTGGCGTTGGTCAAGCACTAATCGAGCAAATACTTGCTTTCAACGAACGACTTGGCGGGCGCTTCGGCTTTCGTTTCAGCTATATTGGATTGGCTGATCGTCAAGGCGCAATTGTTGCCGACGAGCGTATTCCTCCTACTGTGCTGCTTGATGCCATTGCTGCAAAACGTCGTGGTGATGCGTTAGCCGATGTTCTTGCCGGCGGTCCTTTGCTTGATTGGCGTAATCTGCTTACACCAATGCCCTGTATGATTGTGGACGTAACAGCTCAAAATGGAGCTGAGCAAAGTCTGGCCGATGCAGTTGCGCAAGGGCACCGCGTGGTATTAGCAAATAAAAAACCATTGTGCGGAAGCCTTGAAACTTTTCGTGCCTTGACTGCGGCGGGTCGTACACGTTACGAAGCTACTGTTGGCGCAGGTCTTCCTGTTATTTCAACGCTGAGATCGCTGATCGATACAGGCGATTCCGTTCAACAAATTGAAGGCTGTCTTAGTGGAACGCTAGGTTTTCTCATGACTCAGCTACAGGACAACGTCGCATTCTCGGCAGCAGTACAAACTGCTAAGAACAATGGTTGGACTGAGCCGGACCCACGTGATGATCTTAACGGAATGGATGTTGCGCGCAAAGCCCTCATTTTGGCGCGAACCGCTGGCTTCGAGTTCGAGCTAGAGCATGTTACCGTGGAGTCGTTGTACCCTGAGTCGTTAGCTTCGGTCGAGACAGATCAGTTTATCGCAACGCTTGGCGCACTTGACGAGGAATATCGAGAGCGTTTCCAGTCAGTATCTGAGGATGGAACAAAGACTTTACGTTACGTAGCAAATGTTTCGGTAGATCGCATACAAGTTGGCATAGCTGACGTATTGTTAAGCGAGCCATTAGGTACCTTGCGTGGTCCAGATAATCTTGTCATGTATCGTACCCATCGATATAGCGAACGTCCGCTCAGTGTACGTGGACCAGGTGCAGGTGTTGATGTAACAGCATCTGGCGTACTTTCTGACATGATTGTTCTTGCGCGAGAATGGCATTGATGCTTGCAAATTGCTGTTTGACAAACTCTTTGTTCGTGGTACACTATCGCGGCTGTCAACAAATGAAGTTTGTGGCAGAACTATGAAATCGGCAAAACAAGTCTTAGAAATTAGACTTGACAACGGAAAATGTAGATGGTACACTTCCGTAGCTGTCGAAACAACAGTTAACTGTCTAGCTCATTCGAGCAGACACCGACAATAGACATCGTATCGAGTGGTCGCCTTCAAGCACCCTCGATTTTTTGTCGCCATTGTCGGCATTGCACCTGACCAACTGATGTGTGTGCTGCGGCGTCGCGCGTGCGACGTCGCGGGAGAGTGAACACTCTTCCATATTTGACGAGTTTGATCCTGGCTCAGGATCAACGCTGGCGGCGTGCCTAATGCATGCAAGTCGCACGGACGACCTTCGGGTGGTCAGTGGCGAACGGCTGAGGAACACGTGCGTATCTGCCTTCTCGTGGGGAATAACGGGTGGAAACACCCGCTAATACCGCGTACGCTTGCTGCGGCAAGGAAAGCCCTTCGGGGCGCGGGGAGAGGAGCGCGCGGCCCATCAGGTAGATGGCGGGGTAATGGCCCACCATGCCGGTGACGGGTCGCTGGTCTGTGAGGATGACCAGCCAGACTGGGACTGCGACACGGCCCAGACACCTACGGGTGGCAGCAGCAA
>JASKZZ010000190.1 GCA_030147335.1 Herpetosiphonaceae bacterium
AGCAACTGTTGTACCACCGCGGAAGTGGACGTGGATCTGTTGGGGTCCGCTTACATGTTTAATATGACACTCTGCTGCATCAACGGTGATGTTAAGCAGATGTTCTCCAACACATAATCCGAGCATGGTAGCTGAGGGCCATGCTTCAGGCAGGATTGGAGCAATAGTTAGCTGATGTTCGTGCGCGCGTGGGTGAAGGCCAAGCAAACCTTCGACCACACATTGTACGTACAATCCTGCCGACCATAGCTGTACAAAGCACAGCCCTTCTGGAATCAGCTCCTTGAACGCGCCCAGCATCCTCAAAGCAAAAACGCCGATCCCGTGCTTAGGATCGGCGTTTTTACATGCGTGTTAAGCTGTCAAGCACTGGCTATAATGTCGTCTCGTCAACTTCAAGCGCGTAGTTTGGCACGGAATGAACTCCAATAATCTGTGCCTTGCCGCGAGCATTTAACGCCAGCGTCAGATACACATCGCCAATCATGGCCCGCAGCGCCGCGTCATCGATCTGGTCGAACTCCTTGTCGCCCAAATACTCTTGACCCCACTTGAGCCAGAACGGATCAAAAACAGGCACGCCGTCTTCGCTGTACAGCTTACCGATGCGCGGCATCAGCCGGGCTTCAAAGCGCTCAGTTTCTTGATCAAAGCTAAAAACCGCTTCCACCGTATCCGGCTTGATCAAGCATAACGATCGTTGTGGCTGCCGACCAAGCACTGCCAGCGGCTCCGGGTCGATGTGCTTTGGAAAGAATGCCGCTCGTCGTGGCTCGGTCAAATCACGGATAAAAAGCGGCGGCCCTGCATCCCAGTTAACCACGACATTTTCGATATGCGGCGGATGCGGCTGCGGCTCAACAATGTCGACCTGCACCACATCTCCCAGCCGAATTGGAGCGCCGTCTTCGTAGTGTAAGTCGTCGCGGGTAAGCGGCAGGCCCAGCTTGATTGGCCGCACCCAGCGCAAACCCGTTATCGGGTCCGGCTCGGTCGTCATTCCGGCGACGCTATAGTTGTTCCTGACACGCGCCATGCCAAGCACTAAAATATCAGTTAGCACACGTTGCTCCACACCGAAAATCGAAGAAAAAACAAAAATGAAACATCACTGCGTATGGGTCAGTGTTCTTGATCAATTGTAACTTTACACTGATTTGGAGTGGAAGATAGCCCTTGGCGCACATCAAACGCCTGCTCATGGCGCATATCCTAGAAGACGGCGCGATCTGTGTCAAGTCGAGAGGGTTGTTTGTCGCTCCAGAAACAGCATGCTACACTGATGCCATGTTGATCAAGCTATGGTGTGATTATGCCTGAAGAGTCGATTGTTGTCCTAGATTTTGGTTCGCAGTATAGCCAGCTCATCGTGCGGCGGCTGCGCGAAGCCGGGGTGTATAGTGAGTTGTTGCCGTTTCATAGTGAGGCCAGCCACGCGTTGGCCTTGCAGCCCAAAGGAGTGATCCTTTCTGGTGGTCCCGCCAGTGTGTATGCTCCAGGCGCTCCCCAGCTTCCGGCATGGGTCCGTGACGGTAACCTGCCGGTGTTGGGTATTTGTTACGGTATGCAGGCGATTGCTCATGCCCTTGGCGGCAGCGTCGAAGCGTCCACCGAGCGGGAGTATGGTCCCGCTGACATCACCATTGAGCATCCCGAGTCACCGCTTTTTGCTGCTCTGGATCTTCAGCAGCGCGTGTGGATGAGCCACGGCGACAAGTTGACGAAGCTCCCACCCGAGTTCCATCCAATTGCCCACTCGCCGAACTCGCCTTACGCGGCAATGGGCGACGAACAGCGCCGCTGGTACGGCCTCCAGTTTCATCCCGAGGTGGCGCATACGCCGCTGGGCCGTGAGCTAATCCGTAACTTTGCTTATCGGGTATGTAACTGTACTGGCGGCTGGTCGGCGGAAGCTATTGCCGAGCAAGCTATCGAACGGATACGGACACAAGTTGGTGATGGCCATGTGATTTGTGGTCTGAGTGGCGGTGTTGACTCAGCGGTTGCGGCAGCACTGATTGGCAAGGCAGTCGGCGACCAGCTAACGTGTATCTTTGTCGATACAGGCTTGTTGCGGTTGGGCGAGGCCGAACAGGTAATCGAGACCTTTCGCAATCACCTGCATATCCCGTTGATCGCGGTAAACGCTGCCGAGGACTTTTTGGGAGCACTGGAGGGCGTGGCGGAACCGGAAGCCAAGCGTAAAATTATTGGCGAAAAGTTTATCCGCATTTTTGAGCGCGAGGCCAAGTCGATTGGCGATGTGCAATTTCTGGCGCAGGGCACGCTCTACCCCGACGTGATCGAGAGTACATCTGCTGATCGAAACGTTGCGGCTAAGATCAAAACGCATCACAATGTCGGTGGCTTGCCAGCCGATATGCAGATGCAGCTAGTCGAGCCGTTGCGTTATTTGTTCAAGGATGAGGTGCGGGCTGTTGGCCTGGAGCTTGGCTTGCCGGAAGAGTGGGTTTGGCGACATCCATTTCCTGGGCCTGGCCTTGCTGTTCGTATCCTTGGGCCAATTACTCATCAGCGGGCCGAAACGCTGCGACGTGCCGACGCGATTTTTCAGGACGAGCTGCGGCGTTTTGGGTTGTATCGTGAGGTGCAGCAAGCGTTTGCGGTGTTGCTGCCGGTGCAAAGCGTGGGCGTTATGGGCGACTATCGCACCTATGCCGATGTTGTTGCGCTGCGAGCAGTGACGACCGAAGATTTTATGACTGCCGACTGGGCGCGACTTCCCGCCGATTTATTACAACGCGCTGCCAATCGTATTGTGAACGAGGTACAGGGAGTTAATCGCGTGGTCTATGACATCACGTCCAAGCCCCCGGCAACTATCGAGTGGGAGTAGCACACGACGCGAACGGATATAGGTGGTTTGTATCGTTTTATGCGCAGCTACAATGGCCGCTGGAAAAATAGGGCAACTTCGCCGCGTGGATAAAAGGCCTCACTATAGCCGGAGAATCGTAGGCCCCAGCGCATGAAGAAGCTGGCGGCTGGGTCGTTGCGGGCGGCGCAATGACTGACAAGTGTTTCAAGCCGATACGCGCTGCCCCAGCGAACCGCAGTTTGCAACAAAGTACCGCCAACTCTTGCTCTTCTTGAGGTTGGCGCCACGACTAAACGAGCTATATGGAGCGCGGGAGCGTGTGGGTCTACCGTCAACACGATATATCCGCCAATCCCGTGTTCATTTTCTGCGACCAGAACATCGTTTGCGCGGCTCCATAAGTCGGCTAACGGCTCGGCGCTGGCAGGCCCAATCATGAGTGGTCGAGGTAGTCGGGAACGATGCAGCGTTGCGCCTACTTCATCGCTGGGATAGGGTGATGTAGGATCGTAGGCGAGGCGAAGCTGCCAAACGTGCGTTGTTTGAACACTCGTTTGGATGGCTGCGCACAGCTCAAAATCATCTGGGCTAGCTTGACGAACGTCCATCGGCTGGTCCAGAGTGTGGTTGCTTGGCCGTTGTACGATTGTTTCGCTGATCTCCCGCGTCGTCGTGACTCGGGATTGCGGTTGCGGACGAATCGTCCAGCATTTCGCGCTCTTCTGCAATCACGTCAGCCATAGGCGTTGGCGAGTCGACAAGCTTGGAATACAGGTAGGCAAGAATAATTTTGATTGTCGCCGCGATCGGTACGGCCATCAATAAGCCGAGCGCGCCACCGATTGCCGCGCCTGCCATGATCGAAAAAATCACGATGACCGGATGCAGCTTGACGATTCGTCCGACAAGATTTGGAATAATCAGGTGGTCTTCAGCCTGTCGCAAAATTGTGTAAATTGCGCCAACCACCAGTGCAAGCACCCAGCTTGGCCAGCCGAATGTATTGGTGGACTGAAACAAGGCCACCAACATCGCTGATCCTGCAGCGGTCCATGGCCCGACAAACGGAATAATCTCCAAAAAGCCTGTTGCAATCGCCAAGACGAGCGCGTACTGCACGCCCAGGATCGAAAGCGGAATATACGTGACCACCGCCATAATCACAATCAGCAGCAA
>JASKZZ010000244.1 GCA_030147335.1 Herpetosiphonaceae bacterium
ATTTCCATGCGCGCTTTGTCGAAATACTGAACCTGGCGCTTGCCATAGGGCGATTGTTTGTACACTTCTCGATAATCGAACCATGGAGCGGGACCCCACGTCCATGATCGCGTTGTTTGTCCTTGTTGAACGGCAAGGTCCGCGTTACGCCATACGTTCGCAAAGAGCGGCGAAGCAAAATTACTGCGATTTCCACTCCAAGGCGCAGCCTGCGCCGGAATGATTGATGTGATTGGCAAAATAAGCGCCGCCGCAGCTATAACTTTGCGGAACGGCTTGAGTGAAGAACGAAACGACATAGTAACCTTTCTGATGGAATATCCGGTATGAGTCTCGGCTTGTGTAGAGCCATTATGCCGGATACTGTCAGAAAGACGATGGACTTAAGGTGAATTATCGCTTCATACCAGCTTATACGTTTATCAGATTCACCACTTCCAAATATTGAATTTCAGGTTTCAAGGTGATGATTCTCGGTTCACAGTGCCTTATTCCGCTACTCAACCGGCACCGGCACACTGTCGATGATGCGCTGCACAATCTTCAACGGAGAACGGCCCCTGAGACGCGCCTCGGGCTGGAGCACAAGGCGGTGAGCCAGGGTTGGCACTGCCAGCCGCTTAACATCGTCAGGTAGAACGAAATCGCGCCCATTGAGCGCGGCATACGCCTGGCAGGTGCGATACAACGCAAGCGAGCCACGGGGACTAGCACCTAGCTCCAACTCGTCTATGGAGCGACTGGCCCGTACAATTGAAATAAGATATTGACGCACCGCATCGCCAACGGTTACACGAGCCACTGCATCGCTTAATGGCGCTAAATCATCCGCACGCACGACCTGCTCAATAGCTGCTAGCGGGTTCTCATTGCTATGCCGCAGCAGGATCACATCTTCCTCATCAGCTGATGGGTATCCCATATCGAGCTTGAGCAAGAAACGGTCGAGCTGAGCTTCCGGTAGCGGAAACGTGCCTTCCAGCTCAATCGGGTTTTGCGTCGCAATCACCAAAAACGGTCGCGGCAGCGGTCGTGTCTCGCCGTCCATGGTGACTGTTCGCTCTTGCATTGCCTCCAGCAGCGCCGATTGCGTTCGTGGCGTCGCGCGATTGATCTCGTCCGTCAACACGATCTGAGCAAAGATAGGGCCGGGTCGGAAAACAAAATCCGATAGCTTCTGATTGAAGTACGACAAGCCGGTTACATCAGTCGGCAACAAGTCGGGCGTGAACTGGATGCGCCGAAAGTCGCAGTCAAGCGACTGCGCAAGCGCGCGGGCAAGCGTAGTCTTGCCGGTACCTGGCACGTCTTCCAGCAGCACATGCCCCTCGCACAGCAGCGCGACCAGCAGCAGTTCGACAACCTCTGCCTTACCGACAATCACCCGTCCAATCTGCGCTTGAACCAGCGCTCCAAACTGCTGCACTGCCTCAACCGTTGCTTTGCTTGTCGCTGCCTGCACCCGCTAACTCCTTGATGATACCTATTGCACCGCAGTGTAGCACACTTGGTTCAGTCTTCTCGTGTGGCTTATGTACGGGTTGCACGACACCGCAGCGGTTTGGCACATTGTAGTGAGATAACAAGAGCGCACAAAAATGCGCACGACTGGTTGTAGCCAGCCATGCGCATGAAAAGCAATGTTTAGAGCGGGGACTATACGTGCAGGCCGCTTTCCAGCCGTGCCAGAGTACGTCGTGCCATCGCCAAGTTCGCTTGGGTCTTATTGAGCACAAGATACAGGAACACGCTGCTATCGCTGCCCAATGGGCGGATCAGATGGTATTGTGTGTTAAGGGTGATCAATATATCTTCAATCTCACCCTTGATGCCCACATCGCTCATCGTCTTAAGCTTGGCGCGCACAACCTCGGTGTTGCCTGCAGCGGCAACGTCAAGATCAATACCGGCACCGCCCAGCGTTCCTAATGGCATGCCGCTGCTCATATCAACCAACGCCACTGCCATTGCTCCAGCGACCGTCATAGCTTCGTTCAGTGTTCCCGTTACGTCTACCGTGGCCATCGATGTGTCCTCTCCCTGTTGGGGTGTAACATGTGAATGTTCTGCTATATCGAGCGCAGAATGCTCGATATCAAACTCCGGTATAGCCTCCAACAACGGAATGTTATCGTCGCGTTGGCCATCCGAGGTGTACAACGCGTTCGGTACATTGGTATCGTTTGAAACACCTCAATCACTTGAAGTACAGGCACGCAGCGGCACGCTTGTACAAGCTGATGCTGTATTGAGTCAGATCGAAGCCGATTTTGCCAGGGTCGAGCAGGCGCTGCTGCAAGAAAAGACGTAAGTAGCGGAACACAATCCCACAATTCAGTTGTTTGACTGCTTTGCCATGTAGCACCCGAAGCTGCATGGCATTTTCGTTGTGCATCGCTTCTCGTCGCGTCAACACACGAATGTACTGCTTACACAATGGTTTTGGAGTGGAATGTGTGAAAAGAGATAAGTATTTTTGACGTACGGGTGGCTATTTTAGCGGTTGGTTGCACGCATCTTGCGTACTAGCAAATTACTTGCCGCCATTTCGCATGACAAATGCAAAGCCGCGCTATAATGATTAATTAGAAGTGTACTATTAGCACCCAGACGAAGAATGCTATGAGGAGCGAACAATCAATGATGGACATGTCGATGGGGATGCAGATGACCCCACAGATGCAGATGAAAGCATCACCGGCGCTGATTGCGCTGAATAACATGCTAATCCTGTCGACACTTGAGCTGCAAACAATGATCCAACAGGAGCTGGAAGATAATCCGGCGCTGGAGCTTAACGAGGCGCAGGACGAGGTCTGCCAGCGCTGCGGTCGGCAATACACCGGCACCACCTGTATGCATTGTTTGCAAGAAGATATGCGAACAATGGATGCCGATCGTGATGACTACAGCGGGCCGCTCGACGACGATGAGTTTGATCCGCTGATGCTTGTCGCAACGCCTCCGTCACTAGGCGAGTCGCTGCTGCGCGACCTCCGCGCCAGTTTGCCGCATGAAGATCATTTTATTGCAGAGTATTTGATCGGTAGTCTGGACGACCAGGGTTACCTCGAAGGCTCGCTTGACGAGGTAGCTACAACACTTAGCATCGACGTTGAACGCGCCGAGCGGGTTTTGTACAAGCTGCAAGAAATTGGGCCGGTTGGCGTGGGCGCTCGCGATGTACCCGAATGTTTGCTGCTCCAGCTTCGTCGATTGAGCCAGGACGATGTTACGCAGCCGCATGTTGAGCTGATCATCCGCAATCATTGGCTCGATCTTGGCGAACATCGCTACGGAGCTATTGCACAAGCGCTTGGGATTACGTACGACGAGGTTGTTGCAGCGCGCGACTTTATCCGCAACTACCTGCGACCGTATCCACTTGACCGGGGCAATATCGACGGCACGTTGAGTCCAACCCAGACGGCCTACTTAACGCCCGATGTGATTATCCGCGAAGAAGAAGGACAACTGGTAGCCGAAGTGGTAGAAAGCCAGCGCTATTTCTTGCGGCTGAATCCGTTGTATCAAGAACTTGCCAAACAAGCAATTCGTGGCAACGAGGCGAGTGTCACAACTGAGGAAAAGGACCACTTGACGCAATTTGTTGGTCGGGCGCAGCTGTTTTTGACAAATTTACGTCAACGGCGTGAAACGATCCGGCGTATCGCCAACTACCTGATTGAGCGTCAAGAGCCGTTCCTGCGACATGGTGTACGCTACCTTGAGCCACTAACACGGGCGGAAGTCGCCGGTTCGATCGGTGTTCACGAGTCGACGGTTAGCCGCGCAACAGCCAACAAACACGTGCAAATCCCATCACATGAGGTCATTCCGTTCAGCCATTTCTTTACCGCGTCGTTGAGCATCAAGGATGTATTGCTTGAGCTTGTGACCAAGGAAGACCGACCGCTGACGGATCAGGAACTTGTTGAAATGCTGCGGCAGCGCGGCTTCGATGTGGCGCGGCGCACGGTTGCGAAGTATCGCAACCAGTTGAAGATTTTACCTTCCACACTGCGCTAAACACGACCGGTTGGAACTAGAAGACAAGGAGCGCGGTGTGATTTTTCCAGCCCGTTTCCTTGTCTTCGTGCATGTGGTCATAGCGTAGGAATGATCTTGTTGTCGTATAACAGGTTGCTCGGCACTCCTCGTGTTTGGGCGTGGCATAGCTTTTGGTGTAGGAGATGCAGACACAGAAAATGGCCGCGCTGTTCGGCCTGATCGAGAGCATGCTGCTGCTACGACTGGTTGCGCTGCTTCTTGCCGCTCGGCCCGATAACCCTTGGATTACGTTGGTCATGACGTTGACAGCGCCGTTCAGCGCGCCGTTCCGCATCCTCGACAGTTGGGCCGGGCAGCCGCAGTTTGGGGCGCGGCTGGAGCTAGCTACAATTGCAGCAATGGTGGTCGTGTTGGTCATTGCGGTTGTCTGGCACATCCGACAGGCTCGTAAAGCTGCGATTTCGTCGTCACGCTTGACGACTACGATAGGTACCTGAGACATCATGGATGAAGGATTACGCACATTTGGACAGGTTCTAATCAGCTTGCTGGTGATCGGTGTGGTACTGGGCGTACTGGTGCTGGCACTGGTTTGGCGCAAACTGCGTCGGATTCAAGTGCCGCCAAATGCCGACTTTTTTACCACCATTCGTGCGGTACCGCTTGGTCTTGTTGTTGGACTTGATCTGCTTGATCTTGGCCTTGATGTGTTTGCCACACCATTCGTTTGGATTGTGTTGAGTCGCTTTAAGCTTCAATCGCTACGAAACGTGGCCGCAGTGGAGGCGCTTGTACCGTTTACTCAGGCGGTTCCTACGCTTACAATTGCCTGGGTGGCCGCCCGTGCATTGAATCTTGGGGACGCGCCGCGCTCCACGGATCGCAGCATTATCGACGTCGAGGAGATCCAGCCGGGTGAGTATGCTTCGCGTACAGGGAGGCAGTAAATGGGTCTCATTGAGCTGCTGATTTTGCTGGTGATTGCCGGCATTTGCGGCGTGATTGCCGAATGGGTCGTCGGGTTTAGTCCTGGCGGCTTTGTTGTTTCAATTGTTGTTGGTGTGATCGGCGCGTACCTCGGCAGCTATTTGGCACGGCTGTTTCAATTGCCATCGTATCTGCCCGTCTCGCGGTTAATACCAACGACAACGTTTGAATACGATATTCTGTGGGCGATCATTGGCTCACTGGTATTGGTTGCATTGATCAAGGGCTTACGCAGCGGTGGTCGTGGCCGACGCCGTGGAAGATTTTTCTAAAACCATGGACGGATGCGTTATCCTCAATCCCCGAGCTGGCACTGCGCGTGATGTCGAGACGTTGCAACAAGAGCTGCAGCGGCTTGGCAATATCACCCTGCATACGACGGAAGATTCCGGCGATGCCCAGCGCTTGGCCCGCGCCTCTTTGGATGATGGCTGTACGCTGGTGATAGCTGCTGGCGGCGACGGCACAATCAATGAAGTGGTCAACGGCTTGGCGCATAACTTTGCGCAGGCTAGGCTCGGCATCATCCCGCTTGGCACCGGCAACGATTTTGTGCGCTCAATCAACGTGCCTACCGACCTGAACAGCGCGCTGGATGTACTGGTGGAACAGCGCGTCGAGTCGTTGGATGTTGTGCGAGTGACGAGCGACGAAGCGCGCTACTTCATCAACGTGTCTGCCGGCGGATTTAGCGGACTGGTTGATGAAAAATTGACCGCCGAGATGAAACAGAATTGGGGCCCGTTGGCGTACCTGCGCTCGGCAGCCATGGCCCTGCCGAATCTGACTGACTACCACACGTTTATAACCTTCGACGACCAGGAACAGCAGGAATTTTCTGTGTACAACATTGTGGTGGCAAACGCGCGCTACGTAGCCGGTGGCATCCCGATTGCCCCAACGGCGGAGATGGATGATGGCCTGTTCGATGTCATGATTGTGCCGGTTGCATCCGTGCCGAAGCTGGCGCTATTGGTGCCTAAAATCTTGCTTGGCCAGCACATGGAGGACGAGCTTATCTCGTTTCGACGGGCGAAAAAGTTACGAGTCGAATCACAGCCTAAAATGTGGTTCAACGCCGATGGCGAGCTTGTAGGCAACGAGCCGTCAACATTTGAGGTACTGCCGAAAGCGCTAAAGGTGATTGTCGGGCAAAAGCCGGAAGAATAGCCAAAGCAAACCAGAATAGAGAACCAAGAACGAAGAACCGAAATGGAACTGCAGGACTTGGAACCCGAACCTTGAAATGCGATGGCTGACCGCTGATGACTCAGACCTCAAGCCTTAACAGGAGGATCCATGACGGACCAAGAAGGACAGCTCCCAGAAGAACATACACCGCAGCATAACATGGCGTACGAGCCAAAGCCGGACGATACACCTGATCAAGATCGTGGCGATAGCACCGAATTTTTGGAACAGCTTGCGGGAACGCATGTTGACGGTACTGCATACATCGACGCCGACGATGTCGAGCAGATGCAAACGATCACGATGACCGACGTGTATCAGGGCGAGACCGACGTTAACCAGGAGCGCAGCGAGTCTGGAGAAAATCTCGATCTGCTGCTGGAGCAAGAGCTGCGCGAGGGTGAGACCGACGACGTGATGGTGGCGATCGAGGAAGGA
>JASKZZ010000275.1 GCA_030147335.1 Herpetosiphonaceae bacterium
CTCAACCGAGGCTGCTTCGCGCATGTCGTCGGTGTTGGGCTTGAAGGCCAGTCCAAGCACGCCAACGGTTTTGCCGTTCAGATCGCCTAACAGCTGCTCCAGCTTCTTGATAAACGACCGTCGTGTATCGCGGTTGATTTCCATAACCGCTTCCAGCAGCTGAGGATGGCAGCCTGCGTGTGCCGCCATATGGTGCAGCGCAAGCACATCCTTGGGGAAGCACGAACCGCCGTAGCCAATACCGGCGTCTAGGAAATGTGGCCCGATACGCTTGTCGGCACCCATGCCGCGTGCAACTTCCTTTACATCCGCGCCCAGCTGCTCACAGATTGAGGCTATTTCGTTGATGAAGCTGATGCGTGTGGCCAGAAACGCGTTCGATGCATACTTGATCATTTCCGCTGTGCGCAGATCGGTAATGTGAACGGGTGCTTGTAGCGGAGCGTGCAATTCTGCGACTTTCTCGGCGGCCTCACGGTCGGTCGAGCCAAGCACAATGCGGTCTGGATGCTGGAAGTCAGTTACTGCTGAGCCTTCGCGCAAAAACTCAGGATTCGACACAACCGAAAACGGCTTGTCACCCGCCTCGCCCGAAATCAAGCCGGTGACCCAATCACCTGTACCGACTGGAACCGTCGATTTGTCGATGATGACCGACGGCTTGCGCAAGGACTGCCCGACCGATTTGGCGGCTGCTTCAATATAGCGTAAATCGGCTGAGCCATCATCGTTCATTGGCGTACCGACGGTAATAAACACAAAGTCAGCGTCAGGCACGCCCGTCAAATAATCATCGGTGAAGCGCAATCGACCGGCATCCAAGTTTCGGCGGAGTAGCTCTTCTAATCCAGGCTCGTAAATCGGCGACTTGCCAGTACGCAGCGTGGTAAGTTTACGCTGGTCGATTTCGATACATGTAACATCGTTGCCAAGATCGGCAAAGAGCACGCCTGTTACCAAGCCGACGTACCCTGTTCCAACAACACAAATTTTTTTCATGGGGCCTCCACGGGGGAAATATATATGTAGTACAACTAATTAACGTATTAAAATCGATTTAGTTATGGTTTAGGAACTTCGACTAGCCCTTCGCCAAATAACTCAACATTGCGGACCTGCGACTCATAATCGTGACCGTTTGCTTGAAACGAGATACTTTCAATTTTGACAAGCTGCTCCAAATCCTGCTTTAGCTCAACATTGATCGGCACCCAACTATTTGGGGGGACCGAGGCAGTATCAATGTACGGGTCATTGGAAATAACGCCGTTTTGGTTGGGATATTCGAACGCCCAGTAGCAAAAATCTTTATGGACATTTGCTGCATGCGTGTTGGTGTAGGTGATTTCGATCAGCAACGGACATTCGGTACCAGCCTGGCCTGCCTTGCTCAATGAATGATACACAACCTTGATGTCGGCCTTGAACCACACCCAGCGATACGATGTCACATCCGCATCAACATGTTGCTTAACCGCAGTAACAAAGCCTTTGGTATTGCCACCTTTGCGAACCAATCGCAAATATGGCTCTTCGCAGCCGGTATGGGCAATCGGATCGGTGCATGCCTGCGTTGGTATTGGACCACCGGTAGCCGCCGCGCCAACAACGGTTGGATCGCTTGATCGCTGCCACGCCGTTGTTAGCCCTGGTTGTCGATACGCTACGGCATTGACAAGCTGCTGAAAATCACCGTCTTCGACCAGTTCCCAACGATTGCGACGAGGAAATGAACGGTTGTCAGCCTCAACCAAGCGCTCGCCTGCCGCGACCTCGGCTTCTCCAATACGTGCCACTCCCCGCTCTACTGCAACCTCCAAACCCGGCGTAAGCTTGGTTTCAGCCTCTGCGGTCGTAGGGCTTGCTTTGTCGAGTATCCGAATACGGTAACGCCCAGGACTGGAGAGCACTACCGGCGCTCCCCCGACATTGCCGCCAATGCCGATCGTGAGGTCTTCACCTGAGCCTTCCAAATCGACCAGGATTTGACCGCTGTTAAGCTCGAATTGTGGCGGTGTAGCAACGGCGGTGTTCCATGGCTGGCGTAGCTGACCGATGCGTAGATCAGTGCCGGACCACAGCGCGATTGATGCTGTACCAAAGCTTAGGGTTGTGGCTGGTCCTGGCGGCGCTTCTGCACTGATCAATATATGGTCGTCTGAAAAAAGTTCGCCGCCTTGAAACACAACCGGTTGAATCCGGCCAGCCGGCAGCCGCTGCACAAACAGCTTCTGTTGAACTGTTGCGCTCACCACACCAGGAGTTGGTTGTGTCCACCAGCGGTATGTGTACATTCCAGTGGTAACACAGATCAAGCAAAAGATACTGAACGAACTGAGCAATACCATCCAGGCAACTCGTTCGGGACGTTTGATTGACGCAGAAGCTTGTTGTAATGGCTGCTCAGTCTTGAGCATAGCTCAGGCTCGCTCCTTACGCCGCCCATACGCTTCACGTTGGGCAGCGCGAACAGCGTCAGGCACGGGCTGAAACCGGCTCAGAAAATTGTCGCGATATTCGGCATACTGGCCGTCGATGATTGATTGGCGTGCACCTTCCATGAGCCGAATCAAAAAGCGCACATTGTGAACGGTCGCCAGTCGCTGGCCTAGTGTTTCTTCAGCGCGCAGCAAGTGTCGAATATAGGCGCGGCTATGATTAACGCAGGCATAGCAGTCGCAGCCTGATTCAATTGGCTGGTCATCTCGTGCCCAACGTGCGTTAAGCAGGTTGATACGACCATCAGGCGTCCAGGCCGCGCCATGTCTGCCAAGCCGTGTTGGCTGCACGCAATCGAACATATCCACGCCTCGCGCCACGCCTTCAAGCAAATCTTCGGGTGAGCCAATGCCCATCATATAGCGCGGCTTGTTTTCTGGAAGTTCAGCCGTCACTACCGCAAGCATGTCGTACATTTCCGGCTTGGGCTCGCCAACGCCAAGCCCACCAATCGCGCAGCCAACAACTGGCTGTTCAGCAATAAACTGAGCGCTTTTCTGTCGAAGACTCGCGTACATGCCACCTTGCACGATCCCGAACAAGGCTTGATCGGAACGGGTCTTTGCCCCAAGGCAGCGTTGTAACCATCGGTGGGTACGATCCATAGCAGCAGCGGTGTACTCAAGCGTCGCGGGATACGGGGCGCACTCGTCAAACGCCATAATGATGTCGGCGCCAATCTGTTCCTGAATCTCGATAGCGCGTTCGGGTGTGAAGCGGTGGCGACTGCCGTCAATATGCGAGCGAAATGTTACACCGTCGTCGTCGATCTTGTTGGTTGCGCCAAGACTAAACACCTGAAATCCGCCAGAGTCCGTCAAGATAGGGCGGTTCCAATTCATGAAGCGATGTAAGCCGCCAAATTCGGCAATAATATCGCTGCCTGGACGCAAGAAAAGATGATATGTGTTGCTCAAAATAATCGACGCGCCAAGCGCCGCTACATCGTGAGCGGACAATGTTTTAACCGTTGCTTGGGTGCCGACAGGCATAAAAACGGGGGTGGCGATAGTGCCGTGCGGAGTGCTGAGAAGACCCGCCCGTGCGCCCGTCGAGGGGTCGCGATGTGCAAGGTTAAACTGAAACTGATCAACCTGTATCATAGATTCTGATTATTATAGCACGTTGGAACAATACTTTCAGGCTGATACATGGCTGAGGTGGTCCTGAGCAAGATAAGCTGGATGGTGACAAGGTGGGGTAAGGATTACAGCTTGATAACATTTGTTGTTTCGGGATGTTTTTTAACACCTATAACAACCCACTCCGCAGGGTAGCTTTACGATGTATGCTATATTCTTGCCGTCGATTGATAGTCGAAAGTGTGTTGGCACGCCTATGGTGCCGAGATCGTCCAAGACATGGGATTGCAAAAAGTTGACGATTTGTGCGGCTTCATGCACAATCGGCGCAACGCATCCTAAATTGAGGAGGAATTGCATGGCTGCAATGAGTACGTCACAGCTGGTCGATCAAGTTGCTGAACGCACGGGTATGTCGAAGTCGCAGGCGAAGCAGGCGGTTAGCGCCGTTTTTGATGCTCTAGGCGAACAGCTTGCCGCAGG
>JASKZZ010000305.1 GCA_030147335.1 Herpetosiphonaceae bacterium
TCACGAATCGCTACATTCAAACCCCACTTGAGCTAGAGCGTAAACTGGGTCTGTTGCGTGGAAATGTGATGCATGTCGAAATGTCGTTCGACCAAATGTTTTGCTTCCGACCTTTGCCTGAGCTTTCGGCCTACAAGGTGCCACAAATTGGAGGTTTGTATCTAACGGGAGCTTCAACCCATCCTGGCGGCGGTGTATTTGCTGCGTCTGGATACAACACTGCGGGTGTGGTTTTGCGCGATCTCCGACCATCACGTGTTTGGTCGGGAGTAGCAGGACTTGCGGTCGGTGCAGCTGGTACAGCGTTAGCGATTGCCACACGGCGAAAACGATAAGGCGATACAAACATGACGGCGGACTGTTCTCTTTAGGGAACAGTCTGCCGTATCCACTTAAACACATTTGCGGCTAAGGCTTTTTGCCTTGCCCGCCACCGTTTCCATTATCTTTGGGTTTGTCTTCGGCTGGTTGTTCCACTACTATTTCGGGTGTTGGCTCAATCTTTGGTTCCGCTACTTGACCTTGCCCATTCCCGTTCGACTGGTCGTTGCCCTGTTCTGGCGCCTTGTTGCCATTCCCGCCTTTGTCCTTGTCCTTGTCTTTGTCTTTGTCCGGCTGGTCGTTGCCGGGTGTCACCGGCTCTGGTGTCACCGGCTCTGGTATCACCGGCTCTGGTATCACCGGCTCTGGTATCACCGGCTCTACCGGTACTGGAACAACATTTGGTGCTTCCACTGCCGGCTGTTCAGGCTTCGCCTGTCCATTATTATCCTTCGGCGGCTTGTTTTCTTGCGCCGGAGGTTGACTTGGAGCCGCAGTTGCCGGCTTCGCCGGTGTCTTTGGCTCCTTGTTTTGTCCTGGAGGCTGTGTTTTGTTGGTAGCGCCCGGAGGAGTCGGCTTTGGCTTGGCCGGAGCAGGTGCTTCGGGCTTGCTAGCGTTACCAGGCTGTGTGTTGCCGGCGTTATCCTTCGGCGGCTTATTTTCTTGGCCAGGCGCTATCGCCTTGCCAGGGTTGCTTGGTTGTGTGTTGTTTGCGTTGTCCTGGGCCGGCTGCTTCTTGTCTTGACCAGGCGCTTGTGTTTTACCGCCTTCAGTTGTTGACTCGGAGGCTGCTGGGGTTGGCACCGCAGCCTGGCTTGGCTTCGCTACCGGCGGTACGCTGGGTTGTACATTCTTAAGATCGTCGGTGACGCTTGGTGGTGGTGGCGAAACAGCAGGATTGGGCTGCGCGCTCTGCACCCATGTACTAGCAGCAACTGCATCAAGTAATTGTTCCCGCTCATCACCACTTGTTTGCTGAGCCAGCGCGGTAAATTGTGTTGTGTGTTCGGCGCCAAGCGTGTGGAGATGTTGCAGCAACTGCTGTGACTGGTCGGGGGGCGTGGCAGCAATAAAGCTCAATGCCCGTGTGTATTCCAGCCCGAGCTGGGCAACAACATTTGCATCGACCTCGCCTGTCCGCTGATACAGCGCCGCGACCTCATCAGCACGACGCTCGGCCAGACCAAGCGATACTGTAGCGGCTGACTCTGGTGACCGCTGCACACGCAGCCAAATATTTTCACTGTTGCGCTTCCAGCTGTACAATCGATCATTAGGCAGCGCGCTTGCCGAAGCAACCGTCATCCATGACAAGCTACCGCCAAATAGCGCAACAAGCATCGCAGCGTATCCGACAACACGCGTAAAACTTGGTGTAAATACAGTCACTCGACGGCGACGCTTTGCTGCCACCGCTTGACGCAACCGTGCTCGATTGCGCTCGTTCGCGTCTGCGGAAAGGTGAACGTCCCGCATCTCGCCGAGCGCGGCGGCAACATTAAGCAACGGCGCTAGCTTAGGCGCAGCTTGAGGGTATCGCCGAAGGAGATCCTCGGGCGCTTCGAATTCGAGTTGATCGATACAGGTATCCAGAATTGTATCGAGCCGATCTGGTTGTCCCCAGTTATACAACATATACGTTCTTCTTTATGCTTCGCGCGGATTACGTGTTGTACCAAGAATCTTGGCCATCGCGTTCAACGCCCGATGTTGCATTGCTTTGACCGCGCCAATCGTTTGCCCGGTAATCACCGCAACTTCTTCCGTGCTAAGCCTCTCAACAAAGCGCAGCAGCACGATCTGCTGTTGCTCCGGCGTCAAACGCCGGATAGCGTCCCGTAGCTCCTCGTGTTCCAACGAGCGATCGACGACTTCGTCTGCTGTGTGCGGCGCTGGTATCGACTCGTCGAGTTCCACCGACTGGCGTTTCTGCTGCCGGTAATAATCAACAAGCCTGGTGTAAGCGATACGAAAAATCCAGGCGCTAAAGGCTCGCGCTTGGGCACGTTCCGGCAGCTTAAACTGCACAATCGCTTCAACCATTCGCAAGAACACCTCACTTACCAACTCTTCCGCAACATACTGATCACTAGACCGGTAGTAGAAGTAGCGATACAGCGGATCGGCGAAGTGTTCATACAGCCGATCAAACGCAAGGGGATCATGCGATTGTGCGCCGCGGACCAGGGACACGATCTCCGCGTCCGATGGGAGCTCCATGCACACCCTCAACTGCTTGGCTCAATAGACGTAATGTCATCGAGTTTGTTTTCATGCTCCCCAGCAGGAACGCTATAACGGGGAACACCAGTGGACCCACTGGATAGCAGTATTATACAAGGTGCATAACCCCTTGTCGCGTACTTTGCACGCTACTTGGTTTGGTTGTTCGATAGTTATATCGGTGTAGGTGTCTTTAAGTGACGGGCATCCCCTAAATATACTCCTTTTGCACCTATAACAAGAACTGCACCTGTAACTCATCTGTAATCACACTACGATGAAGGTATCTGACCATGACCGATAGAGACAGTAGTTACGCCAAAAGTTTGAGCTTTACCCCCTTGACACTACATTATTCCCTATGCTATGCTGGCCACAACCTGAGGTACAGGTTGCGGCTTGCAATCAAGCGTAAAGGAACTATTGTCAGATGAGCACTATCATGCTGCTACAAACTTCTCCCAACTGGATGATCCTTCGCGGTAGAGCGAATGTTGCTGCTACATTTGGCGGTGCTAAGGCCTTTATGCTCGCCGCACAGTACACCTTTGCGTGCACTTCTGCGCCAATCGGTGGCGTTTTTGATGGGATCAGTGCGCCCAAAAGGCGGAGACTTCGAACATGATGCGCTAGCATCATAAGCATCAGTCTCCGACCGTGGGCAAGTTAACAGCCTACGGTCGATTTATTTAAACGACCGTGGGCGCAAGAAGCCCACGGTCGTTTGTTTTTGGAAATTATTGCCGTTGGACATACAACGGCACAAGCAAAGTACGATAAAGACCCGCAGGAGGACCGTATGATCATCCTAGAACCCAACGGACGACTGGACCGCTCTTCACGGCCCCGCCGCTCGCTGCTGCAAGCGTTCTGGGTGAAGCTGGCCCACTTGCTCATGTGGCGCTAGCCGACCCATTAGCTCAAGGAGGACCGTATGCGCCAAACAATTCCCACATACAGCACTGTCGTTGAAGAACAACAACGTGGTGGCCTGCTTTTGGAAGTGTGATCAACAACACGGCAAATTAGGTAGAACTGTTGAGTGGTATGGAGGGGGAATGAACATCACAATGCCGGAAGCGCCAGTGCTTACGCCACAGGTCGAAAGACCTGTGACAGAAGAAGCTGCCCTTGTTGTCGATGACGTGGTCAAATACTTTGGCGGTGAAAAGAAAGCTCTGCCATGGAATAAGCAACCGGTGAAGGAGCCTGTCAAAGCAGTTGACCATATCAGTATCAGCGTGCGGCGAGGCGAAATCTTCGGGCTGCTGGGAGCGAATGGGTCGGGTAAATCGACCTTAATTCGGCTAATCTCGACGCTATTGATTCCCGATAGCGGGAGGATGACCGTGTTCGGATACGATGTGCAGGAAGATGAAAAGGCTGTCAAACGCTTGATTAATCGCGTCTCGGTCGAGGCATCGTTTTTCAAGAAGTTGAGCGCGGCGGAAAACTTAATGTACGGCGCTCGGCTGTATGGCTTGCCTGTCAGCGAGGCAAAGCCGATGGCGCTGCGAATTTTGCAGCAGCTTGGTCTAAACGAAAAACGATTCGGCGAGCCGCTTGAACATATGTCGCGCGGAATGCAGCAGAAGGTGGCGATTGCACGCGGTCTCCTCACAGCGCCACAGTTGTTGTTGTTGGACGAGCCGACGACCGGTTTGGACCCACGCTCAAAAAAGGATGTGCAGGAGTTTATCCTGCGGATGCGTCGCGAGCATGGAACAACTGTGTTTCTGACAACACACGATATGGATGAGGCAGATCGGCTGTGTGATCGTATCGCGATTATCAATGCAGGGCGAATTGTAGCGCTTGACACTCCGGTAGCCTTGAAGCAGATGATTGGGTCGCAAAATGGGCACAACGGCGAGACAAGCATGGAAGACGTGTTTATGGCGCTAACTGGACGCTCATTAGATGACGATGTGCCCGAGGATGAATAATTGATCAGCTTGCTTATTCGTGATACGAACTTTTGAGTGACGAATGCAAAGCGTAATATGAGGCAAATCATGCAGGTGCGACCGGCCCGGCCAAGTGAGTACGATGAGATCGTTGATCTCGTACGGGACGTGTTTCCTGGTGGCGATGCTGCCGATGTGGTTACAACAACAACAATCCAGCACGACCCACGCTTTCGCCCTGAACATTTGCGGGTTGTTGAGCACGATCGCCGGATTGTCGGCATGGTCAACGTGATTGATCGCTATGTTCGTGTCGGATCGGTGCAGGTTCGTTGTGGAATTGTAGCGCCATTGGCCGTAGCTCGTGACCATCAAGGGCAAGGTGTTGGTTCGGCGCTTATGCGTGATAGCTTGAACTGGATGGTACACGAAGGCTTTGGCTTGTCGATGTTGTGGGGTCATACGTGGTTATATCCTCGCTACGGCTACGCGCCCGGCCTCAAGAGCTATGAAATTGTTGTACCGGCCAGCTTGCTCCCAGGCGGCGATACCGCGTACACCATTCGGCTGTATAACCCGGCTGACTCAACAGCACTGATGCAGGTATATCACGCTGAAACACCGATGACAACGCTAGCAGAAATTCGATCAGACGAGCCTTGGGAGTGGCGTCCATCTCGTCCTGATACCTTGGTGGAGGTGGCCCTCGACCCTGCCCGAGTGGTGCGGGGCTACATGCGTGTTAATAATGATGACGGTCATCTACAAGTAGGTGAGCTTTTTGCAATGGATAGAGGCGCGGCTCAGACGCTGTATGATCGGCTGCTGCATCTTGCGCGAGAACGCGGAGCGGCGGAAATTAAGGTGCGAGCAACACCTACAAATCGCTGGAGTCGATTAGCTTTTCGGCAGGGGGCGCGTTTGTGCATTAGCTCAGGGTCTGGAGCCGGAATGGTGCGTGTGTTGAATTGGCCTGCCTTGCTTGAAACATTGCTGCCGGAACTGGAGCGACGCATTTCTCAAAGCGACTACGTAATGCGCCGTACCCAGGTGCAGGTCGAAACGCCGGTTGGCCACGCAACTATTCATGTCGATCAAGGAAAAGTGGCGCTCAGCAATACTCGTTCAGTGTATGCCGTCACGCTGCCATTTCATGCGCTCGGCCCACTGATCACCGGGTATTTGCCAATCACGGAGCTACAAGAGTTATCGGGCGTATTTGTGCATGGCCGCGACACACTGAGGCTCATCAACGTTTTATTTCCCGAAGGTGATCCGCATTGGTCGTTTGCAGCATATTTTGATTAGTGGAGCAATCTATCATGGAAACTCGAACATGGTTCAACGTGTATCAGGCACATGTAGTTGGGAGTAATGCATGATTGGAACGGTGGTAAAGGCGCAGAGCGGGTTTTTTTGGGTGGCGACCGATCGCGGTACTCTCCGCTGCACGCTTCGTGGCCGATTAAAGAAGAGCCGTGTGCCGAGTGACATCGCAACGCTTGGCGATCAGGTGCGGATTATGCCGACGATTCCAGGTGAAGGCGCGGTGGAGGAAGTTTTGCCGCGACACTCCAAGCTGGCACGGCGTGCCGCCGGTTCAAAAGGTATATGGCGTGAAGACGTGCTGGTGGCGAATCTTGACCAGCTCGTTGCGGTATTTGCGGTAGCGAATCCTATGCCGCATGTGCGAATGCTTGATCGGTTTCTGGTCAATGCCGAGCTAAACAATCTTGCCGTGTTGATCGTCGCCAATAAGTGCGATCTACTTGCTCCCGAAGAAGCGCAGGCGATCTTTGCACCATATACACGCATCGGCTACGACGTACTGTACACCGCGGCGAAACAACGGGTTGGCGTTGATGAGCTTCGCAGCCGTCTTGTTGGCAAAATCTCTGCATTCAGCGGCCCATCAGGCGTTGGCAAGTCAAGCTTGATGAATGCGATTCAGCCCGGTCTGGTTTTGCGGACCGGCGATGTGAGTGCATCCGGCGCGAATGTCGGTAAAGGTCGTCATACCACAGTTGCGGCCGAGCTAATTCCATTGACGGACGGAGGCTTTGTTGCTGATACGCCGGGTATTCGAGAACTAGGGCTGTGGCAAGTGCCGCCAACAGAACTTGATTGGGGCTTTCGTGAGTTTCGCCCGTTCCTTGAGCAATGCTTCTTCCGGCCTTGTAGCCATTTGCATGAGCCGGACTGCGGTGTTCGGACTGCGGTTACAACCGGCGCGATTGACGAAGCGCGCTATGACAGCTATATGCGGCTGCGTGAAGAACTTAGTACGGCAATGGTGGTTCGCTAGCTTGCTTAGTCGGATCAACAAACGAAGTGCAACAAACCCCCTTGAGGAGATTGTTTAGTCATGTTGTAGCAGCAAAATAATCTGCGGCTTTATTCATCTTAAGCCGCGCCCTCAATAATTGCCCTAACATCCACACAGAACAAGCTTCGACAGATCATGTCGAGGAGGGATTTTTATGCCGTTTTATATACGGAGGGATGTGCGTGTCGTGTATTCCTGCAAGTATCCACCATGGAAGCACATCGCTTTTGTCAAAAACTCGGCCTGGATCGATATCGTTAAGGTTTATGGAGGTGACCAATGAACGTTCGTATTCGCCCGTTTACTGTGGAAGATTACGCCGCGCTGGTTACAATCAATAACGCGGTTTATCCCGAATATCCTGAAACCGTTGAGGAGTGGCAGCACTGGGACGAGCATCGCGACCCCAAATGTAAGTGGTCGCGTTGGATGGCCGAGCTAGACGATCAAGTTGTTGGCTTAGCTAGCTATGAGCAAAGTGCAAGCATGTATCATCCTCGCAAGTTTGGTATATCGGCGGCAGTACATCCCGAATATCAAGGTCAAGGCGTAGGAGCAGCATTGTACGATCATGTGATGGCAGCGCTCACGCCGTTTGAGCCGATCTCGGTACGCTCACGAACACGCGAGGACCAGACTCGCTCGGTTCGATTTTTATCTACTCGTGGCTTTCTGCCCGGTATGCGTGAGTGGGAGTCGCGGCTTGACGTAACGAACTTCGATTTCAGTTCATATGCTGATGTCGAGGAGCAGATCAGCGCGCACGGCATTGTTATCAAAACGCTGCGCGAACTTCAATCCGATGCCCAACATGCCGATGCGCTTGGGGCGAAGCTATATGAGCTGGAAGAAACCTTAGCCCTGGACGTGCCCCATCCCGAGCCGCATACGCCGATGAGCTACGAGTTCTTTGAAGAGAACATGCTTAAAAATCCGAACTTGCTGCCCGATGCCTATTTTGTCGCCGTTCATGGTGATACGTATGTCGGAAGCAGTGCGTTATGGGGTAGTCAAGCGAGCGCTGATGATCTATACACTGGTCTAACTGGTGTACGGCGTGAATATCGACGGAAGGGCATTGCGCTAGCGTTGAAGCTGCGGGATATCGCATACGCTAGGGAGCATGGCACTAAGATAATCAAGACCTGGAACGAGTCGAACAACCACGCAATGCTGTCGATCAACGAGCGGCTGGGCTTTGTGAAGCAGCCGGCATGGATTACCTTCAGTAAAATATTGAGCGAGGAAGCGTAATGAATTGTTCAATTCGTCCGTTTCGTGACGACGATTATGAAGGATTTGCGGCGTTGCGTAACGCGGTATATCCCGAATATCCGTATAGCGTTGCCGACTGGCAGCACGTCGATAAGCACCGTGATCCAAAATGTCGTTTTGCGCGCTTTGTTGTTGAGCAAGACGGCCTGATTGTTGGCGTGTGCAACTACGGCAACATGCCCTGGATGTATCACCCACAAAAATTTCATGTGGATGTTTCGGTGCATCCCGAGTACCAGCGCCAGGGTGTTGGGCGACGACTGACCGACTATGTGATGCGTGAGGTGATGGCGTATGATCCGCTGGTGCTGCGAACCGAGGTGCGGGAAGACAAAACGCGTGACGTTCAGTTTGCGTGGCGCAACGGCTTCGAGGAAGAACTGCGGGTGTGGGAATCGCGGCTCGATCTGCAATCGTTTGATCTTGCGCCGTTTGCAGACGATCTGAAACGACCTGAAAAGCATGGGATTGTGATCAAAAGCTTTCGCGAGCTGGAGGCTGATCCACTGCGTAACCAAAAATTGCATGCACTGATTACCGAATGTGATCAGGATGTACCCTCGCCTGAACCAATTACACCTACTCCTTTTGAGATTTGGCTCCCAAGAACGCTTGACGCGCCCAGTCTCATGCCCGATGCGTATCTTGTCGCGCTGGATGGTGATCAGTACGTCGGTATTAGCCAGTTATGGAGCCGGCAAGGCACTCATGATGTGGAAAACGGCCTAACCGGGGTGAAGCGTTCGCATCGGCGCAAAGGCGTCGCACTGGCACTAAAGCTCCAGAACATTGTGTATGCCAAG
>JASKZZ010000312.1 GCA_030147335.1 Herpetosiphonaceae bacterium
GGAAGGTCAGGATGGGTGTTGAGAATCGTACGAATTTGCTTGAGCTTATGCTCATGGTGGCCTGACTTGATCAAATGGTCGGGTTCCAGCCCAACATCGCGCAAAAACAGCGGGCCGACCGGAATGCCGTTAATGTTGAGAAAGTCGATCAGCAGATCGTACAGGTTCCACGGACTGCTGGAAACATAAAAGATTGGGTTATAGCCTTCGCCGTCGCCACCTTTACGTAATGCCTGGTAAAACGCGGCAACGCCTTCAAACGGCATCCGTGTATGTGGATTGTTCAGCACAACGATACGCGCCATGGTCAGCGGATCGGTCGCGCCGGTTAGCACGATTGTATCGTCGATGTCGCTAATGACGCCGAACTCGGATTTTGGCGGCGGCACCAGCACATGACCAACGGCACGTTCACGACGCTGCCCCTCCGCCTTGGGCTCGATCAACGACAGCTCGATCTCGTGCCAGACCCGCTCCAGCCGTAACGGTGATTGCGGCTCAATCTCAATGTCGAAGTAGCCTTCGTTGTCCGTGGTTATCTCAAACTGTTGCTGGCCCTGACGAACAAGCAGCCGCGCGCCAGGAATCTCGTCGCTGTCGAAGCGGCGATACATGTTGAGCAAGTTTTGCCAAACACTATCGGCGTCGGTGGCGCTGGTAATGCCTTTGTATTCCAGCACACGGCCTTTGAGGTACAGTCGGTCGGCGGTACCATGACCACGATATGGCTGGATCTGAACAGGGTCGAGCCAGCCACTACGGACCTTGATATTGAACTTAATCAGATCGAAGCGCTGCTCAACGCTGCTGGCGATGCGTGTAAAGGTATGCATCCACTCACTCATGCTTCATTGTCTCTCCTGTTTGTGCGCTGCATATCGGCGACAAGCATAGCACATGTTGCAAGCGTGCCCACTGCCGCTAACGAAGTGTCTGTCGACGTTTACGAATCGTCATACGTAGCCCATGCTTTAGTCGCAGCGTGATCAGCGGCTCGGGAACTACCGGATGATCAGGCACAAGCTCCAGCTCATAGTGTTGTGCGAGTGTTGCAAGCAGGAGCTGCGCTTCCATCAGGGCAAAGTTATTGCCGATACAAATGCGCGGCCCACCGCCAAACGGAAAGTAGGCGAAGCGCGGCCTGTTTGCGGAGCGCTCCGGCAAGAATCGCTCCGGCTCAAAGGCTTCGGGATTGTCCCAGAACTCGGGATGGCGATGTGTGACATACTGCGAGATAACAATTGGTGACTTCGCCGGAATATGGTAGCCGCCGATCTCATCGTCCTCCATCGCCTGACGCGCGACGCTCCATGCCGGTGGATACAGTCGCAATGTTTCATCAACGACCATCCGGGTATAGGGTAGGTTGGGCAGATCGTCGAAGCTGGGAGAGCGACCGGCCAGCACGCTATCAAGTTCGGCCCGCAGATTTTGCGCGACCTCGGGATGCTGCGCCAGCAAGAACCACGTCCACGACAGGGTTGCTGCGGTTGTTTCGTGACCCGCAAGAACAATCGTTGTGACCTCATCGCGCAGCTGTTGATTATTCATGCCCTCGCCGGTTTCTTCGTCGCGGGCTTCGAGCAGCATGGTCAGCAGATCGCCAGTATTCGCCGTTGCCGCAGGCGCTTGGCGGTGTTCCTCGATAATGCGGTACATGAGCTGGTCAATTGTGTTACGCGCGCGCTTGAAGCGCCGATTTTGGCGGGTGGGGATGCGCTCAGGCAGCGATAACGGGTTGAGCGAGCGGTGATTAACATATTCAAGCGCAACTGTCAGCGATTGCCCGACCTCGTCGGCGGCTTTGCTCAGGTCCACGTTGAAGAGCGCTCGTCCAACAATCTCAAGTGTCAGCGCCATCATATCTTGCGCGACATCGACCGGCTGTCCTTCCCTGGCAGGTGCTTCCCATCGTTCAACCACCTGCTCGGCAGCAGCAGTCATCATGGTGGAAAGATTAATGAGCCGTTGACGATGAAATGCAGGCGACGCAAGTCGGCGCTGGCGTCGCCAAAACTCGCCTTCGCTGGTTAACAAGCCGTTACCGACAAGCAGCTTAAGCGTTTCGACAAACAAGCCTTTGGGATAGTGCTTACTTTTGAAGACGTGCTCAATATCGTTGGGGTGGCTGACAAGATACCACGAAAGATTGCCTAGCCCGCGCAGCCGTACAACATCGCCGTAGCGCTGACGGATTTCGGGATAAAACTCTAGCGGATTACGCCAAAGGTCAGGAAGATTGCCAAACAAAAAATTGCCACGCGGTCCCGGCGCGGTTCGTTTTCGGCTGATATTACTGGATGTCATGCTTGATCCTTAAGCGATGTCGAGGTTTCAATCTAAGCGTAGCATAACATTCGGGAAATGGCAGACGATATTACAATGTGTTGTGATGCGGAAGATGCTTGTTATACATCATGGCGTTAACGTAAAAAGGTAGCGATCTGTTTGTGATCGCCACCTTTCCACAGAACTTCATTAATTATTTTAATGGAGCGCTGCCAATCTACTCCCCACGCTCATGAGCGGAGCGTGGCTCAACCTTGCCACCCTGGCCTTGTACGACATTACGTATGGATTGGATCGCGGCCTCAAGCCCTTCTTGTACGCGCTGATCCTGATTTGGCATCTGCTGGTCGCCGCCGTCGCGAGCCGACAACGAAAGGTGGACGGTCAGGCTGGATTCTTGCCCCTCGCCACGCACCTGTAACCATCCCGAGTAATGGCCTTCGTCGGATCCCCACTCCATATACTGTCGTCTCTGGTCGACGCGGAAATAGCCGTCGTCTTCGTATTGGTGACCATGAGCCTCGCCCTGAACACGAACGCGGTCATTACCTTGCGGCTGTGCGCTGCGCGTTGTTGGCAGATATTGTGGCAAGTTGCCGACGTTGGACACGAATTGGAACAGGGCATCAGACGACACGGGGATGGTTGCGGAATGCTCGTACTCAGCCATTGTAGCCTCCTTGTGGCACGCTCCAGCGACGATGATCGTGGGTGTACGTGAGTTTCTGCGGGGCTTGGTGTTCTTGCTAGCAAACCAAGTGCCAGCGGATGTGTTGCCGATGGTATTTGGAAAAACACACTCCTTCCGGCTATAACCCTTCAACAACAATCATGTTTGTATGCGTTGTTTGCCGACGCAATTGCTTTGGCTCGCTGTATTCCTCGGATGTCCACCACGCCTTTGCCTGATCGACGGTTGGAAATTCAAGGATAACCAATCGCTTCGGCTGCCATTCGCCTTCAAGCACATCCAGCGCGCCGCCACGCACAATGTATTTTCCGCCGAAGGCAGCAACAATCGGCGGCGCTTGCTCACGATACGCGGCATAGCCTTCCGGGTCGGTCACTTCGATCTCAACAATGACGTAGGCTGGCATCATCACCTCCAGGTATATTGCTCATACGCTCCTTCATCTATGCTACTACAGATTTGACGGCTTGAGCATAAGCTGCGCGGCCTCGTATGGAGGCTAATGATGCGCCTGGCTTCGGGGCAGAGTTTGTTCCAGCCACGGATGAGCTTTTGGCGTACACACAGATTGCCGTCGTCAACGTTGTGGTTCAGCCGCGTATAGGCTAGATACAACAGCGACGGCACGTGGTCGATATGGGTTATGGCGTCGGCGCCGGCGGCAGATCACTGCTGGCGTTGTACGTTCAAGGTTGACGGTTTCCCTGTTTGCTTCAGGACACCTTTCCGCTGCTTATCCCCGTCTCCCACCAACACCCAACTGCGCTATTCTTATTCGAGCCATGCCAACATACACCTTTCGTCGTAGCATCATACCAACCATTGCTGAATACCATTGTCAAATGTGAAGATATAATCATATTTGACAATATCTTATGACTGAGGAGATATAAGATGTCGTCGAAATCGAACTTGCTGATGCATCCTGTCCGGATCAGCATCACCCAGGCGCTAATGAATAACGAGCCGCAAACTGTACAGCAGATTGCGCGGACGATACCAGGTGTGTCGTTGTCGACGCTATATCGTCATTTACATAAGCTGGTCGAGGCCGGCCTTGTCATAGTCGCAGGGGAGCGCCAAGCTCATGGCGCTGTTGAGCGGAGATACACGCTTGCACGGGAAGGCAACACGCTTTTCTATGCGGACATTGAAGGTCATTCGAAGGAGGATTTGCTGCGGCACTTCACGGTTGCGGTCACATCTATCCTCGGCGATTTTGACCGCTATGTGACAGCCCAAGAACACGTCGACCTACGAGCAGACGGTGTGTTGTTCGGCCAATTCGTCTTAAACCTTGACGATACTGAATTTACCGAGTTTCACCACGAACTTGTGGCGTTGTTGGAACGATTCCATCAGATGCCGGTCGATACGACGCGCAAACGCCGCACTGTGTCAATCTTCGCCATACCAGTTGCAACTTGAGCTTACCGTGCACCTTTTCCAATAATCACTCATTATCTTTTGATAGGGAGTTCTCGCATGTCAGCTATCATCATTGACGGGCAGCCCGCACGAACATCACGCAGTTCGTTTGTGCAGCGCCATCCCCTTCCGGTCTTTTTCGTTCTGGTCTTTGCGCTTACGTGGCCGCTCGAAATTGTGGACGCGCTTGGTTCGCACGGGCTGCTTCCATTTCGAGTGTCGATCCTTGTCCAACTGCTCTTTGTTGCGTATATGCCCACAGTGGCAGCACTCATTGTCACCAGCTTAAGCAGCGGCAGAACTGGTGTCAACGCGTTGCTACGGAAATTACTTATCTGGCGCGTGGGCCTTTATTGGTATGCCGTCGCCATTTTTAGCTTTGCGCTGATCTGCTCCAGCGCCATTATTCTAGCCAACGGATTAAGCGATGCACCACTGGTCCCTCTGCTTGGGCAAGACGCTGCGAATGCAACTGGATTAGAACTCTTGATCATGATACCTGTGGTCTTTCTGGTCACAACGTTGGTCAATGGCGAAGAATTGGCGTGGCGCGGATTCGCGTTGCCCCACTTCCAAACCCGCTGGAACGCCCTGACCTCCAGTATTGTGCTCGGTTCAATCTGGGCTGTATGGCATCTACCGCTCTTTTTTACCCTGACCGGTTCATCCCTTGACGGCATGTCGATGATCAGTCGATCTATCCAGATCGTTGGCGCGTCGGTGATTTTCACCTGGTTATATAACCACACGCGAGGGAGCGTGCTGCTGGCGTACCTTATGCACGGCGCTGTCAACACCTGGACTCGCGTTTTCCCCATTGACTATGCGCCACCATTGGTTGGCTGGATTATGACGGGCATTGTTTGCCTCATAGCGGTCATTATCGTGGTCGTGTATGGAGCGGAGAATCTTACTCGTATGGGTCAACGCATCCAGAACACCGAGTCGACGCAAGGATGAAAAGCGACCGTCTAGGGGTTCATGGCAGACAAAGGTTGATCGGTGAGGGAACGGGAGACGAGCTAACAAGGGGCGAGCAGGTGTCAAAAGTATTGTGAATGTTGCACCTGCTCGTCTGGCTACAAGGCTAATTTTCGGATGTTAACAACGAGA
>JASKZZ010000374.1 GCA_030147335.1 Herpetosiphonaceae bacterium
GATAGTGAACGCTCCGGCAACAATCATCAGTGCGAGCGCAAAGACCTGTACTGTTCCAGCCTGACGCGCTATACGCATAGCAGATTCTCCGTGAACATCATGTCCGTTATTTAAGGTATGAAGTGAGTGTGGCTGGGGCAATGGAAGCACTGCCCCAGCCACCAACCGATCTAGTTCAGCCCGAGTCCGAGCGCTGCGGCTTTACCAGCAGGCATCATCACGCCGCTAAACTGGGTCGGCAGCTTCTCGTAGCCCTGGTGTGGTGTTGCAACGTAGGGGAACGCTGCCAGGAACGGCTTCTCGTTCTGGTCAACACCGTCACCGACCATGTTGTTCGGCTCCAGGTTACACAGGCCAAGAACGGCAGCGACAGCAGGACCGTAGCCACATGCTACCGCGCGCAACTCAATGTCGGTTACGTCATCTTCAAGGCGTCGCCCATTGGGGAAGCCCGCGAAGTCGGCGGCAAGCACGCCAAGGCGGTTACCAGCACCAACTGCTGCGGTTGGTGGAATTCCCATGTTGAGGCGAAGCAAGTCGGCCTTGGTTGGGCCAGTGTAGTTCAAATTATTGACACCTGGAATAGCGCCATCCGGCAGATCTATACCCGTCAGCAGCACGGCAACAAGATCATCTCGACCAGTTGTCGGCGCGTCCGGCAGTGACGGATACACAAGGTTGACGATTCCCGCTAGCTCAGGGTTGCGGTAATACTCCAGAAATTGCTCGTCACGATTTGGCTTTTGCGCGTTCCAGTAGTCTTTCTTGCCGGTCGGGATGATGACTTCGTTGACCAATGGATTGGCCAGCCGCGAGACCTGAACGAAGTCGCCCTGATGCTTCTCGGTGCCGTCCGAGGTCAGCACGCGAACTTTCTGGCGCATTGCATTGGCATACACGCCGATAACCGCATCACGGTCATTTGGTCCGCTTGGCTTCTCGCCGTCGCGCGTCAGCTGACTCATTGGGATTTGCAGGGCAATTGTATGGACGTTGTAGCCTTGCAAGCCATCACGTCCGGCTTCGGCTGCCAGCGGAATCAAGTGCGCTGGATTGAACGGACGCAAGCCGGCAAGATCGAAGATCGCGCCTGTATCAATGAAGAACGGATCGTCACGTGGGCCAACGAAGACTTTGATGTTGTCGCCAATGGTCTTCGTAGCCGCGTCGGCCAGTGCAGGATAGTTCGGCGTCGAGCGCGGACCGATATTGGCTGGCGCGACCGGAAGGTTATCCGCAATTTTTTGCGGACGGCCATTCTGGACGATGCGCGTGACGCTGTAATACTGGCGGTAGCTCCAATCCGGGTCATCAAGGGAGTTAATCGGTCCGGTGTTGTACAGGAAGGTGTTTGGGTTCACGACGCGCGTTTGGAAGCGGAACTGGTAGGTCAGATCGGCCGCGCCGGTGCCGTCCCAATCGACGTTGATAGCATAAATCACGTTGTCGTCGAAGTTATAGAAGTAGGGACCACCACTCGGCTCTTGCAACGGGATATAGTTGGCAATAAGCGTTACGGTATCCGGTGCATCAGGGCTGACAAACGCGAACACATCCGTGTTGTCAACAGTCGGGTCTTTCGAGGTAAGCGGAGCTTCGCGGTGCGAGGAGGCGATCGTGCGGTTCGGCAAACTGCCAAGAACTACGGCTAGGAGCAGCAATCCACATACGATTGGAAAGAGCTTACGCATTAGGTTCCGTCCTTTAATGGGGGAAAACATCGTCCGCAATGACGACGACGACCGACGGCGGAACACGCTCTATGGATGCGCCATAGGCCCTCCTTCTAAAATGTATACGGTAAGTTATGTGGTGAAATGTAGGAGAACGATGTTGTACCGATGATGCACAACATACGCTCGGGAGGCGATACGTGGATGCAGCAGAATGCAGGTTGTTGAATTATGTTACCGCCAAGCGGTTCGTTGTTCGCGGCATGTGTCCAGCGAAAGATATGCGCAACCATTGAAGTAACAGGTTATTGTGTAGCAAATCTTGTTCTATCAACTGAACAACAAAGGAGAACAAAAAGGAGTATGTCGCTCTTTAGACGGGAACTAACCGACGCGTTCCTCAATTTCCCATGAATTGCCCCTTCTGATAGTCTCCACGTTTCATCTTATGTATGGTGACAATCAGTGTGCCATCTCATATTCAAGATAATGGTAATGGTCGGTAAAACCGATGTTCGACAGGAGAATATTATTCATCGACTCAGGCATTGATCTTGCTACTTAATTTTCTGCTTCCCCGCCAACAATCACACGTTGAGCATGTCTATACCCATAAACGTGTGTACGCGCCTGCGAACATCAAGCAAGGCAATACGCAACGTGCGTTACTTGGTATGGATACGTACAAGACAAGGGCAATGATAGCCCTTTCAATGGAGGGATTCATGGCGTACATCACGACCCGCGACAACACCAAACTGTATGTAAAAGACTGGGGAACAGGTCGACCAGTCATTCTAATCCATGGCTGGCCGTTATCTGCTGATAGCTGGGATGATCAAGCTGTAGCTCTGGCCAATGCTGGCTATCGTGCGATCGCCTACGACCGTCGAGGATTTGGCCGATCAGATCAGCCATGGAACGGTTATGACTATGACACGTTAGCTGATGATCTTGCCGCCGTTATTTCAGAAACGGGAGCGCAAGATGCTACAATCATCGGCTTTTCGATGGGTGGCGGCGAAGTTGCACGCTATATGTCGCGTCATGGCGGCAAAAACGTCGTTCAGGCTGGACTTATATCATCAGTCGTACCATATATGCTTAAGACTGCCGACAATCCCAATGGTGTGGATCAATCGGTGTTCGACCAGATAACTGCAGGCATCAAGGAAGACCGGCCAAAGTTCATGGACGGTTTTTTCCGACAATTTTACAATGTTGGTGTGATTTCCCATCCGGTTAGCCAGGAAATGTTGGAATGGTCGCGCAATGTAGCAATGCAAGCCGGGCTCAAAGGAACGCTGGCCTGTGCGAATGCCTTTGCCACTACAGATTTCCGGGGTGATCTCGCAGCCTTCACGGTGCCGACACTGATCATACATGGTACAGCAGACCAAACCGTGCCGATCGACGCAACAGGACGAGAAGCAGCTCGCGCCATTCCGAATGCAACGGTTATTGAGTACGAAGGCGCGCCGCACGGCTTGTTTGCGACTCACAAGGAGCGGTTCACGAACGACCTGCTGGCCTTTCTCCAGCAAAGCACAGCTAGCTCCCCAAACGCACGAGTGCGATAACATCAACCGCACTATGACGCCAAAGAGTTAGTTCAAGCGTAACAACTAGACGTGGCTCGTTGGAGCATTCAGTGGTAATCCGCTATGAACCTCCGACGAGCTGCGCGTCACATCGATTCATTCATAAAGCGCCACACTCCGAATCACTTGGATGACTCTTGCAGGTCATCCGGTATGTTCAATCACGCGAATTGCACGCCATAAACCACCAGTGGTCAACCGGTCTATAGAAGTTATATGTTATGTCGTGCCATCTAGGCACTTCGCCTACTTGCTCCGGGTTAACCATGGAATTCGCCAGGGGGGTAGAAATATCACCCTCGGATGGGATATACAGCCATGATGGAATCAGCGATACTTATCCTATCAACACCAGGGAATGTTCGTGCGGGGCGAACAATTCCTGGTGTTTTTGCTTAACCGCAGCTCACTAAAAATTTACCAGCCGAGCACAATACATATGGAGCGTGAACCAATATCTTGGTTCACACTTTGTTTTTTTAATCGTATTTGCCAACTACCGAGAAATGTCCGCAATACACCTTCGTAATCGTCGCTACTTTACCAATAGTGTAGACTGGATATATGTAGTCGATTCGAATGCGGTACTAATCCACAAATTAGACAAACTCTTCCGCACGGGGATTGCGGGTCAAGCAAGGGTGGCAGCTCATAAGCGTGATGGGACATTGGACAATATTGTAGACATCGAGGTTGAGCTTCGTGCTAGCTGTTACTCAAATCGAGGTTGACAACAACGGTTTGTGGAGCGGTTAACTCTACTGGTCAGGCCATCCTGCGTACGTACTACATCACCATCTGTATCGTGACCAGCTACCTCC
>JASKZZ010000369.1 GCA_030147335.1 Herpetosiphonaceae bacterium
ACCGGCTTGTCGGGATTGTGACGCTTGGTGATGTTCGAAATGCGTGTCCATCTGAGGCAACGACGTTGAGCATCTATGAGCTGAGTTATTTGCTGACGACCTTAACAGCCTCGGAAATTATGCGTCAAAGCGTGGTGACGATTCAGGCAGATGCATATGTAGCTGACGCGGCTCGGCTCATGCTAACCCAAAAGATTGGCGGCCTGCCGGTGCTGGAAGGCGCTCGCCTGGTTGGCATGCTGACCGAAAGCGACATTTTCCGAGCTGTTATCAGCGGACAAGTTATGTTAACAACATCTAGCATCGTCATGTCGTCAGGTCGTACACCGCGCGTGCTCGTGTAACAAGTGTCACGCAGACCATTGGCGATGCTTAACTCAACGCGGCTGCAACACGGAAACCTATCCCTGCAAGTTTCACGTATTGCAGCCGCTGCTCCTCAATATGTACCTGCCCCTTCTTTTGCCGCGTCGTTATCCACAACGACGCGGTTTTTTGTTACACTTGGGCAAGTCTATCGCGGAGCGTTTGTGCAGAAGCAGCAAAGGCAGTTTGCTCATCCTGGCTTAGCTCCAGCTGGAGCACTTCCTGCGCGCCCTGTCCACCTACAATTGTAGGCAGGCTCAACGCAATATCCTGCACGCCATAGTTTCCACGTAGAGGCGTTGAAACGGTTAGCACCGTTCGCTGATCGCGCAAAATCGCCTCCACCAATGTCAATAATCCAAGGCCGATTGCGTAATAGGTGGCGTGTTTGCGCTTGATGATTTCATAGGCTGCGTTGCGCGTCTGCTCAAAAATCTGTTCCATCGCCTGCTGCTCGTACTGTCGCCCATCCTCGGTACGAAAATCACGTAGTCGCACTCCCGCAATATTCGCCAAACTCCAAACCGGAACAGCGCTATCACCATGCTCGGCGATAATATAGGCGTGTACCGAACGTGCATCGACACCGAAATGCGAGCCAAGCAGGTATCGGAAGCGAGCAGTGTCGAGGATCGTGCCCGAGCCGATCACACGCCCCCAGGGAACTCCGGCAACGTCAGCGGCAATCTGAGTCAAAATGTCGACAGGATTGGACGCAATCACAAGAATGCCATCGGGATTATGCTGAAATATTTTTGGCACAATTTCGCGGCAAATGCCGGCATTACGCTGCAACAGGTCGAGCCGTGTTTCGCCCGGACGCTGATTTGCGCCGGCTGTCATAACCACCAAGTCAGCGTCCGCAAGATCGGAATAATCCCCTGCTGAGATCTTGACCGGACGGACGAACGGCAGCCCGTGATTGAGGTCCATTGCCTCGCCCAACGCGCGCTCGTGGTCTGCATCCACCAGCACAATCTCGGTTGCGATGCTGCGCTGCATTAACGAATAAGCAAATGATGAGCCGACCATCCCTGTACCCACGACTCCAACTTTTCGCGTTGATCGTTGTGCCACCACTACGCCTCCTTATAATGTGTCCAGTGCCGAAGTATGACCCGTTTGCAATCTATTCCGGCGTGCATCCTACACGAAATCGAATGATTGCTGTATTGCAGGGATCTGCCTAACAATAAGCTTGCATCAAATGCAGATCTGTCAGTAGCGAAATCACCACCTGCCGTTGCGAAACCTTTTCTTTTGTGGTGCTTTAAAAGCGTACACTCGTATCAGACCGAAAAGCAGATTGGCTTAACGTCGAACACGAAGGCTACGAAACTTGACCACGTCGTCGATTTCTTGTGGCATCACATGGCGACAATATCCTCACCCAGTTCCTGCTTTTCGGCACTGACAAGCTTAACAATGTACCTCTCGTACCTTTTCGCCGGCACGACGCCATCCAACCTAAGCTGCTCGTCGGGCTAACACCTACGTTGTCTCACGATGTCACGCTTCGCTGCTATGGCTTGGCTCCTTCGTCCACCTGATTACAATTACCCCTCAGTAACTTTCCCACCCTCTACAGCGCGTTTTGCCGGCTTATGCACTGCGCTTCCACGCTAAACACAGCGCACTCCCCCAAGCAAGGTAGTTCTGAAACTACCTTGCTTCTTCATGTTGCGCACAGCTGGAACATGCATTCATAACGCATGATGTACTCGCCTTGTATTTACAGAACAGCCAACTCTTATAAAATTAGCTAACACAATACGTAGCGCTTGACGAACAGCATAACTTAGCCATCGAATGTGCTGGCCTCATTCTCCGCATCGCCGGGATCAGGATTAGCTTGCTGTGATTCGCCTTCACGTAAATGCTGGATCAACCGCTGCTTCTGCGCCTCGTCCTTTACTGGATATGCGTCCAGCTGGTGGCCAAGGTCGCTAAGCCGCTCTGGCGACATTTGTCGCTCCGAACCAGCCTGGATCTGCTCATTTTCAGTCATAGTATCCTCCTTGTTATCCTCGACAAACACTCGACTAGCAAGAGCAATACCCTCTCGGCAATAATCATTCAGGCAGAGCTTAAACCGATTCAGCATTGTGTACGTAGTATATTGAGAGGTGTCAATATGAAAACTAAGGAACAGACCATCGACAGGGACTACTTTGCAACGAATCGCACCAAGTCGGAGTACATACGACCGCCGTTGGATGGGGAATTTGAGGAAGTGAACGTTCCAGCAGATGCGTTTGTGCGTGTCTTTCTGATCAATCAGCGCAGCCTGGTTAAGGCGCTTGAGTTGCCGGGCGGAGAGCGTCTTGCAACCATGATCGAGCGCTTCAAGGTTACAGAACAGAGCGAGCACGCCGCTTAAGCAATGACCTTTTGCGCTACATTGAGGTTTTAGCTTCGCGACGAAAACATAAACGCCCGTCCTGGTTGGCTGCCACGCCGAACGACCAGGATTGTAGGCGTTATTTCCCGTTGCCGTCCGTAGACGAAAGATCATCGGTTGCGCGCGGAAGAGCAGATGCAGCCTCGTAGAGTGTTTGAGCGAAGTTACGCAACGCTTCCGCCTCCGCCTGCAACTGTTCCGCTAGCGTTCGTAGCCGTTCAACACTTGTCGCAAACTGATCAAGATGCGATTCCATTCGCACAAGCGCAACCCGCCTCATTTGGTCCTCAGACAGCGACTCGTTATCCAGCGACATTGCTTACCCTACCTGTTTAGTCCCAGAATGTGGTGGGTCGGATTGATCATAAACCGTTCTGGTTCCTTTTGCCAGCATCTGATGATGAATTCATACGGTGTTAAGCCGTGGAGCGTTTTGAGGCGCTTGGCAACGTTGTACGCATTCAGGAAGGTGTACAGGTGCTCTTTCAGTTCCTGGTGGCTTGCATAGTGGTAGCGCTTCACGGTCGTATCCTTCAGTGTCCGGTTCATGCGTTCGACTTGACCGTTGGTCCACGGGTGGTTGGGTTTGGTCAGCCGGTGCTCGATCTGGTGTTCCCGGCATATGCGAACAAAGATATGCTCCCATGCATAGCGATCCCGTTTGCGGTTCGTGCATTGGATGCCGTTGTCGGTCAGAACCGTATGGATGCGGTAGGGCACGGCGGCAATCAGATTCCGTAAGAACTGTACCGCTTCCAACGTGCCGACCTGTTCTACGAGCTCGACATAGGCGAACTTCGATGTACGGTCGATCGCAACAAACAGATACAGCTTGCCAGCTTCGGTCCGCACCTCCGCAATGTCGATGTGGAAATAGCCAATCGGATAGGGTTTGAACTTTTTCTTCGCTGGCTTGTTGCCGGTACTGTCGGGTAAGCGGTTGATGCCGTGGCGCTGGAAACAGCGGTGCAACGACGAACGTGTCAAACCCGGGAGGGTTGCTTGCAACGCATACAGACAGTCATCCAAGGGCAGCAGGGTATGGGTACGGAAGGCAACACAGGCGGCCTCCTGGTCAGAGGTCAGGACCGTGGAGCGCGGCTGCTTTGGCCCATCGGGACATCATGGACAAACGGACGCTTTTTCCACTTCGCGACGGTCTAGGGATTAATGTCGTACTGCGTCGCCAAGGCATTCAGGCTCGCTTGACTATGTTGTATCGCTCGACGGACCGCCGCTGTCGTACGGGCGCTGCCGTGTAATACCTGTCCCATAAGGCCTCCAGTGATGGCAAGTTGGCGTATTCTACTCCATCACACTGTGGGACTAAACACCTACCCCTCAATGCTTGAACGAACATACGCCCTCAAAATGTAGAGTAGCACCTATGTCAAAACGAATATGGAGGCGGGACGGCATTGTTGCACCCCTTTGAACACTATGACACGTCGTTGTTACACAGCCATGCCTTGTGCTGATCCGCATACCATTATGCGGTCGTCCTGCTTCAGCAATCCACATCAATCTGCCCCTCTACGCTCCACCCTACCTCGGGTAGCACAACGTTGTGCCACGCCATAACCAGCTTTTCATTTCCCAAACACAGATTAAATATTATAAAGGAGTAGTCATTTAGTACTACTCCTTTTATGTCCCCATACGTGCTTTTTCATACCTTGCATCTTCTAAATAAGTACTTCTTTCTGAGTTCTCCGCTTAATTCCTTCTGTTATCTAAAACGTAATCATTGTTATTACGTCAATCCAGGTTAGACCAAAGTTTTAAGCAACTAGTCATCCTTAGAACGATACGTATTTCAGATATATCTAATACATTTACTGTAATTCCAATACGTATCAATCACTTTTCATTGAAAGGAACAAATGAACTCTTATACTTTACAATTTTCCTCCATTAGTATCGATTAAAGTTCATCATCAACTACATTTCTTTCAACATTATCGCGTTGAATCATTCAACCATCAACTTACTTACTTAAAGGCACACATTCATGCAACATCGTCGTTCCGTCCGCAAGCTATTGAGCCTAGTTCTCCTTGCACTCCTTGCTACCGCTAACACACCGGGCACTACGTACGCCGTTGATGACGAGTACGAGCCCGGCGATGACGGTGGCTACGATGGTACGCCAATCAGTACACCATACGACCCACCAACCAACGGCTTCAACTGGCGCACTGAAACGCGCTTCGGAACCTACAAGGATGGCATGGTCAATTTCAACTATGATCAAGCTACTGCCACTTACGCTCCTGATTATATTTTCCCAAGCTCCTACAAGGTATTTTTCGATGCATGTACATCATCGGACGAAACAAACCCAGACACTGCCGCCAACAACTACACATGGCTGATTAAGGGTCCTGGCCTGGTCGATGCAGGCTCGACGATTAGTGCGACGACCTGCCGCAGCAGCTTCGATTTCCCGCAGGAAGCACCCTACACAGTTGACCTGACGGTTTCTCCGAAAACAGGCACCGCTACTCCAAAAACCTACACGCAAAATGTGACAATCACCGACTACTTGATGGTCGCGCTTGGCGACTCGTACGGGTCAGGCGAGGGCAACCCCGACGTTCCACAAGAGCTTGATGCTTTTGGGTTCGCAAAGTACCGGCCAAAATGGCAGGATGAACGCTGCCACCGTTCGGCTTATGCCGGATCGTCGCAGGCAGCGATGGCCGTGGAGCGCGCAAACCCACATACCAGCGTGACCTATATTTCATTCGCCTGCTCCGGAGCAACCATCGATACGCCGACTTGGGGCACCTATGGACTTTGGAGCATTCCAGGCGACCAGGGTCGGCTTGACCCAGGAAAGCAGCAGGGTACCGGTGTGCTTGGCCGCTACCGTGGTGTTGACCCTGTGCCCGGCTTGCCATATCCAAGCCACGAAACAAATCCGAATAATGTGGACTATTACATTCCGTCACAGATCGAACAGTTGAAAAACGCACTCGCTAATCGGAATGGCAAGGCTCCACGCGAAGTAGACGCGCTCATCATTTCGGGCGGTGGTAATGATATTCGCTTCGGCGATATTGCCCAAACCTGTGTTTTGTCGTCCTCGTGCTGGGAATCCTTCGTCGAAGAATATGCTGGCGGTAGCTGGTATCGTTTGGATGTCACTTTCGATAAAGCACTGGTGGGAATTTCAGGCAAGTACACCAAATTAGCAGATGCTATCCAATCATTGGGGATCAAGGCTGGAAACGTGTACCTCACCGAGTACCCCGACCCAACGCGCGCCGACAGCACCGGCTTCTGCGATAAAATTCTTGACGATATAGTGGTTGGCAAACATATTCGTGGCAGTGAAGTTTCCTGGGCGCACGACACTGTGCTGATGTCGCTCAATGCGAAAGTGGAGGCTGCAACTAAAACACACGGCTGGAATTTCGTCGGCGGTATCGCTCAAAAGTTCCGCTCGGAAGGCGGCAAGGGCCATGGCTACTGTGCGTCAGATAACTGGATCCGCACTGCGGCAGAGTCGGTTGCGCTCCAAGGACCTACTACCGTACTCATGCCACGCGCCGAAACCAAAGGCCTGCTCCATCCAACCGCGCGTGGTCATCAGGCATACAGCGAGCAAATCTTAAGCGCACTGAAGCTGAACGACCCGAACAACACACCGCCGGTGTTTACGGTAACATCGACAACCACGCCTGGAGCTGGTGGTTGGTATCTCGCAAGCCCAACAGTTGTGCAGATCAAAGCGAAAGATAGCGGCAAGATTGCTCAGGCCGGCATCTCGATCAACGGCACAGGCGGTTGTACAGTACCGGGTGTAACCTGCACAACTCAGGTGACCGACCAGGAAATTGTTTGGACGATAACGGCAACCACCGAAGGTATCTACCGGCTTGATTTTACCGCCGAGGATACACAGCGTAGCGGCGCAAACTTCACCACCGAACTCAAGCTCGATCTGGTCGACCCACAGACCAAGCCTGTTGAATTGAGCGGAACAGCTGGACAGAACGGCTGGTACACATCGACAGTGAAGATTACGCTAAACGGCATCGACAGCGGCACTGGCTCTGGTGTTGAGCGCATCCTGTATTCGGTCAACAGCGCTGAACAAACCCTTGCAGCAACCGGCGAGCAGCTTGAAACAACGCCGGGCGAGCCAATCACGATTGCGGAC
>JASKZZ010000160.1 GCA_030147335.1 Herpetosiphonaceae bacterium
GATGCTGCGCCGAAACCGCTGTCTGGCGCTCCTGATTGGAACAAGGCTTCGGGCGTCGTCGAGCGGCTGAAGGCGATGATCCATTTGCTCGCCATGAGTCCCGATTTTAGCGTGCGCTAATTTAGCAAAACATGGCTATGCAATTCACATCATGATGCTGTACCAACGGCCAAGGATACACGTATGACCCTTTCACGACGACAATTTATGGTCGGCTGTAGCACCGCTATTGCGGCCATGGCTGGCGGTCGCATCGGCGAGCTTGCATTCGCCCGCGATTCATTTGCTGCGTCTGCAACAGATGAAATTATAGTGGTTGTTTTTTTGCGCGGCGGCTGCGATGGCTTGAGCCTGGTCGCGCCGTTCCAAGACGGAAGTTACGTTACTCAACGTGGCTTCTTAGCAATACCCGGCACATCCTCGGATGCGCTGACAACGAATAATGCATCGTATAACACTGGGTTCCGGCTGCATCCCCAGGCCGGTCCGCTCAAAGAGCTGTACGATGCGCGTAAGCTGGCGATTGTCCATGCATGCGGCCTCAACGATGATACGCGCAGTCACTTCGACGCCATGGACTACATGGAGCGCGGTACGCCCGGTAACAAAAACACGTCCACCGGTTGGCTAACACGCCATTTGCAATCGGCGGGAGTGAGCGGCGTTCTGCCAACTCTTGCCGCATCTAGTTCAACACCTGCATCGCTACTCAACCATCCGGAAGCTGTGGCAATGGCCTCCGCCAATGATTTCAAGTTCATCGCTAACAGCTATCAGTCACAGGTCATGACGTCTTTGAAAAAGATGTATGGCGGAACAACGGCTTTCCAAACCGTTGGTAGTCGTACATTGGAAACGATTGAAACATTGAGTACCGAGGAGCTAAACTACACGCCACTTCCTGGCATCGCCTATCCCGATAATACGTTCGGCAATGCGATGAAAATGGTTGCGCAAATGATCAAGCTTGATCTTGGCCTACGGGTGGCTACCGTTGATTATGGCGGGTGGGATACACACGATGCGCAAGGCAATGGTGCCGACGCCAATGGCTACTTCGCGCGCATGACGGGCGGATTGGCTCGTGGTTTGCACGCTTTCTACAACGATCTGCCGCAGCATCAGTCCAAGCTGACAGTGGTTGTTATGAGCGAGTTTGGCCGTCGCCTTGGCACAAATGCCAGTGGTGGCACAGACCATGGCCACGGTAATGCGATGCTGGTGTTGGGTGGGCAGGTCAATGGCGGCGCAATGTATGGGTCATGGCCGGGCTTGATCGACCTTGACCAAAGCCAAGATCTCAAAATCACGACGGACTATCGCACGGTACTAAGTGAAATTGTTGTGCGACGGCTTGGCAATCCGTATCTTGGAAAGGTATTTCCAGGCTTAAACCAGTACTCGCCACTTGGTATTACTGGAAGTGCAGCAGAGGATCTACCAATCAATTACTCATCAGGACATTCAGTCTACCTGCCGCTAACCACCCATTAATACTCCGATGAAGGTATGCAACAAGCGAGCAGTGTATTGCTGCTCGCTTGTTGCGTCCTGTTGTATCCTCACTCGCTGCATCTTGACGACCACAATACCCCAGTGCTAGTGCTTATCCGCCGTGCTTGTTACGTTGAGTTCGCTTGCTTCGCAGATACGTCCATCGCTCTACCAGCCATGTCGTTAACTCGAATGGTGCAACACGGTCGATAAGCGAGGGCAAGATAGTCAACAATCGTGGTCGGACTTTTCCCGTTCCAATCGACCGTAGCACGTATGCAGCAGTTCGCTTAAGCGAACCTTGTTTGGCTTCGATTGCCGCAGCGGCGCTATAAACGTCGGCATATAACGCTTGCTTGTGCTGCTGGTACTGACGAGCAGCTTGCTCATTGGCGAAGAAATTATCAAGAATCCTGAGCCAATCGCGATAAAATAGGCTGTAATCGGCAACCGTTTTTGATTGATTGTGTAAGCGATAGGTTGCAATGGAACGCTGTTCGTACCAAAAGTTCGTTACCTGGGCTGCGCGACTCCAATAGTCGGAGTCCATGCTGTAGCGGAACGATATGTTAATCGGCCCGATTCTTTCGCAAACCGAACGTTTGATAAATGTGGTCGGCTGAATTGGAATGGTAAGGCGCAGTACCTCAATTAGATTGTACGGGCGGCCATAGAACGTGTACAGCGGCTCCCCGTCCTGATCGGTGTACACGACATCACCATACACGATTTCGCAGTCAGGATGAGCTAGTAACGCATTTACCTGTGTTTGGATCGCTCCTGGCAAATACGTATCATCGCTGTTGAGCCACGCTATAATCTCGCCCCGACACCGACTCCAGCCCTTGTTGATGGCATCGCTTTGTCCTTGGTCTTGCTCGCTCAACCAGTGAAAGCGCGGATCATGCTCGTATTCTTTCAGAATCGAAAGTGTATCATCGGTGCTGCCGCCATCAATCACCCAATACTCAATGTTTGGATACTCCTGACTCAATACACTGGTAATGGTTTCTCGAATAAAATGTCCCTGATTATAGGATGGAGTGACAATGCTGACGAGTGGTAGCGATGGCTGGTTAATAACAACAGGTGGTAGCGACTGCGGAGTGGGGTAGGTGTCCCATGTAATTTGGCGTTGCGATGGTTCCAAAGCTATCCAAGCTCCTCGAAAAGTTCGACGGTTTGCTGTTGGCAGCGCTGCCAAGTAAAGGTTTGTGCCCGAGCAATGCCTGCAGCCACACGTTCATAACGTTCTTGCTGTGCCATAGCTGCGACTTGCTGCAAACACGCGCTGATCGATTCAATGCTACGAGGGTCGAAATACAGGGCCACTTCGCCGCCTACTTCCGGCATTGATGATGTGTTAGAGGTCGCAACGATCGTTCCGCTGGCCATAGCCTCCAAGATCGGTAAGCCAAACCCTTCATACTCGGACGGATACACGAATGCTGCGGCGCCTGCATAGCTAATTCGCAGCGTTTGCTCGTCAACATTTGTCAACAAACGCACGTGTTGTTGGAGTTGATATCTCGCTATCTGAGCTTTTTCTTGCTCCGTAAAGCCGCCTGTATCGGGCGAGATGATGAGCAGATCAAAATCACGGGCAAGACGAGATTCACTAAACGCTACTAATAAGCGTCCGAAGTTTTTGTGAAATGTTCGATGCCCAACAAATAAAAAGTAAGGCTTTTGGTTGCTATATGATGTAAGCTGCTGGCTATCGAAGAAGAATTGTTCTACTCCTAAATGCGTTACCAGGATTTTGGCCTTTGTAGCTGGATAGCACGTCATAATATCTTGAGCAGTATGGTCACTAATCGCGATCAACACATCGGCTTCCGTGATGCAACGCTTCTTTTCTGCGATAAACGCACGTACTCGATGATCAGCGCTCGGAAACCAGTTAGGATACAGTTCATGGATCATGTCGTACACGGTGTACACACGGGTAGCATTGGTCCATGTATTTCCATAGTATGGGTTGAACAACACAGTTGCACGTTCCCGTAAGGCAGCAAGTGAAGCCCACGCAGTATTCACACCTAATCGCCGGCTCCCTCGGAAGACAAGCTGACGTATATGTTTCGCAGGCGCATAATCTCGTTCTTGTGACGAGCAAATGATGGTGCTGCTTCCAAAGCGGCTGATAATACCGTTGGTTACGTGGTGAACGTACCGAGCAATACCTCGCTGTGATCCATGCGAAAACAAATTATCGTTGATGAAAATTCGTGGGGATTGGCGATCAATTGAGCGCGTGTGCAGACTAAACAATGGCTGTCCCCGTTACTTTGTAGTAGTCGTCAGCCAGCAGCGATTTGCGCTTAATCAATGGGCTTAGCATATATGAAAACTTGTGGCTTGACACAAATCGAAAGGTAAGCGGTGAGATTGTTTTCGGCGTGAGTAGATGCAGGGTGCTGCGGTTGGAATACAAGTGTAGCCCAAATCGCTTTGCGACTTGCTTTAGCGACTGATACGTGTACAACGCCACGTGCTGCCCATGTTCCAAACCGTAATACCACCATTCTCCAGGCTTTGGATTTGCTGGCGGAATAAGCACTGTGCTAAAAAGGATGCTACTCGAAAAACTCAGGATCTTTTCAATTTCGCTGATCGGGTCAGCAAGGTGTTCAAATACTTCAAATGCTGTCGCCGCTGCGTATTCACCGTTGCCGCCTGGATCAGAGTCAAAGCCCTTCGCGAACAGGTTGTCACAAAACTTGTCGTAGCGATAAAAGTTGAAGCCATGATCGCGCATTATGCGGACAAAAAGGCCATAGCCGCCGCCATAATCAATGAATTTTGCATCGCGATCAAACAGCACGCCGAGTGTCGTTTTTGACCGACGCGCCAAGTGAATGTTACGTCCGACTAAGCCTAAATCGCTGCTGGTGATAGCGTTTGTATAGGCTTGATCGAGCCAATACGGTTCTTCCGTTTGGATAAACCCACAATTGTTACATTGAACATATTGTACATCGTATTTATTTAGAACTTTTGCCCGAGCAAGCGCTTGAGCCGAGCTGTCACAAATTTTACATTTCATCCAAATATCGCCGTAATCCTTGTCGTATAGGTAAATTATCGTATGTTCTTGAGCGAGATTCGTATGCCTTCAACAGCTCGTCGTGGACGCAGCAAGGAATGTGGGGAAGTAGCTGAAGCCCACTGAATTTTCCCCTGCCTCCACAATGAAGGAGTAAGCAGTGGTGGGGATGCTGACGACTCAATCGCCGCAATGACTTGTTGTGTAAAACGATCCCAGTTGAAATGGTTTTCGAGCAGTTCCCAATTTGTAGCCTGCATCGTCGTTAATGTTGTTTCCGACACATACTGCAAATGCTGGAGGATCGCAGCAGCATCAGATGCATTGTCCAATGGAACATTCACGATCCCTGGATAATCCGTATATCCACTTTGTGGCGTGCAGATCGGGACCAGCCCCCATGCCATTGCTTCCAAGACTGTAGTCGGATTGGCATCGGCTTTTCCAACCGTGACCAAAAAATCGTAGTTGCTCAGCAACTGTTTCGCCGAATGATTTGCAAAGTCCTGGAAGCCAAGTGCAGTTAATCCTACGATTGGTTCTGGTCCTGTGCCGATCCATGCAAACTCATTGCCAGTCAGCCGCTTTGCTATTTCCGACAAGTATGGCGTATTTTTCATCCATCCTGTATGACCAATATACACGAAGCGACGGCTGCCAGGCTTGTTGAATGTGGACTTGATCGGTGGGAAGTCTGCGCGATCAACGGCAAGATCAACATGCACCATTTTAGGACGCCAATGCGCAAATGTCGATTGTTGGATAGAGTTGAACCAGTATCGACCCGTGATTGATAGATACAGATCGCAGTACGGCAGCACATTATTCAAAAAGGCGACCTGTACATCATCGCCGTGATGATAAGGTGACAAGGCAATAACACGCTTCCAGCCAGGGTGTTTCATGCTGCGTCTGAAGCATGTCCAAGGAGCAGGGTGAGGATGACCTACAAGTACGTCATTCGGGCCGGGAACAATAGTGGTAGTACCATCCCAATCATATACAACCACATTGTAGTGCTGTTCCAGCCGCTGGTGTACATTTCGGCCAATTGCATCCGGACATGATATTTTTGAACCATGTGGATATACAAGATGTACTGTTGTTTGTGTCATACAAAATCTAAGTTTCCAAAACGTTTGCTCAAGCCCGGACCGTCGTTGTTACGATTCAACACTGGCTTCAATGCTGTGATTGGTCGGTGTTGCAACTAGCTGAAACACAAACTTTCGTACGTAAAACAATGACGGCAAAAAGATACACAAAACTTGAGAAATGATTGTACCGTAGACAACCCCTGCAACCCCTATCGATTGTGTAAACATAATTGACAAAAACAAATTGACAATTGCCATCGACAAGGCACAAATAACCTGAAAGCCAATTACATTCACACCATTTAGGAACATCGCTAATGGACCGCCAAATCCATTCAAAACGCACCATAAGCCCAGACCAAGCAGCAGAATAAATTGTGGCTGAATTTCTGGTCCCGCCCATGCAGCGATGATCTGTGGTCCCCATAGCACTAGAACAAGTGCAACTGTAACGTTGATCAGCAAGCCTATGCAAATGGATCGGCGTAATGTTTGTTTAACCCATGCTACATCACCACGTATCAACGCTTCACCATATGCAGGCCATAACGGTGTTAATACAAAACTTAGGATTGTGGGTCCAAACGCAAACAACTTAAGCGGAACTGCATATTGTGCTACTTGGTCGGCGCCTAAAATACGGCTGATAACGAGGTTGTCGGACTGATAGCCGACTGTGACCGCGATTTGAAGTGCCAAAAACAATCCACTAATCTTGACGATCCGCCGCATTGCCGTTGGAGTAAGATGTTTCAAACGTGGCCGCAACCAGGGACGACGTTTGCTAAATAGCGCAAGGCTGTTGAGTAGCGATGTGAGCACGGTGCTGCCCGCAAGACATAACACCAGCCAGGGCAAACCTGCCTGATAGGAGATGGCAATAAGAATCGCACCAATGCCAACGATCCCGCTCAGCATCCCCCAGATATTGTTGACATAGCCCTCCTGATAGCCTGCATTGACCTGCTGTGCAACACTTAATGGCAAATTTAGCAAAAAGCAGCCGATAAAGACTGCGAGGGCTGGCCCTGCCTCTTCGGCGGCTTGCTTTGAATTAACATTGAAGATCCATTGCCAGTCAACGATTGGATACACCAACCAGAACATCACAGTCAGAGCTAGCGAGATTGCGCCAAGAGAAAAAAATGTGCTGGAAACATATTGCTGGGCTTGAACATCATCATTTCGTCCGCTGGATTCGGCAACCATGTTAATTAAGCCATTGCCCATGCCTAGGTCAACGAAACTCAGCATGGTAATGACCGAAGTAATGGTCATCCACAGGCCGTAACGCTCTGCTCCCAAATAATTTACCGTCAGCGGCACAATGAGCAGTCCGGTCAATATTGTTACAATGCGTGCTGCCGCTGTAACAAGCGCAGTTAGCGCGATACGGCGGTACCGTTCTTGGGAGCGGCTGGCCGCGGTCAAGCCATCTGTATGCCGTAGATATTGCCATAGTTGCTTGCCGCGCGCACGAATGCGTTGGACCTGGTTAAGGCGCTGTTCGTACATCTAATGCACGGATGGAGCACTGATCTGCTCTTTGTACCATGAAATGGTCTGGCGTAACCCTTCATGAAAATCGGTCGAGGCGACAAAGCCAAAGGTTTCGCGCGCGCGAGTGGTGTCTAAACAACGGCGGGGCTGCCCATCCGGTTTTGTAGTGTCCCACCGAAGCTCACCACGGAACTCCGTCAGCTCCGCTATTAGCGTTACAAGCTCACGGATCGTAATCTCGCGGTGTGCGCCTAGATTAACCGGCTCGGATTCATTGTAATGTTCGGATGCTCGAACAATGCCCTGCGCTGCATCCGCAACATATAAAAACTCACGCGATGCACTACCTGTACCCCACACGTCAATATATGGCGCTCCAGCCTCAACCGCGTCGACGCACTTCTTGATCAGCGCGGGAATGACATGTGACGACGCAGGGTCGAAGTTGTCGCCGGGGCCATACAGGTTGACCGGCAGCAAATAGATGCCATTGAGTCCATATTGTTGTCGGTAGGATTGCAGTTGCACCAGCAGGGCTTTTTTTGCGATTCCGTATGGTGCGTTTGTTTCTTCTGGATACCCATTCCATAAATCGTCCTCGTGGAACGGAACGGGTGTGTATTTAGGATAAGCGCAGACCGTGCCCAGACAAACGAATTTTTCGATGTTTGTCTGCCGACCAACTTCAATCATCTGCACGCCCATCATTAAGTTGTCATAAAAGAATTTACCCGGATTTTCGCGGTTTGCACCAATACCACCAACACGAGCCGCTAGGTGGATGACAATATCGGGGCTTGCATCGGCGTACAACTGCTGAACAGCGTCCATATGTGTAAGGTCATATTGGCTGCTGCGTGGCACGAAGACTTGACGACAATCTTGTGCTTGCAATTGTTGTACAACGTAGGAACCAAGAAAACCTGCTCCTCCGGTTACAACAACACGTTTATTTTCCCAAAAGCTCATATCGAACACTCCTATTTAGCCTTTTTACTGCCGGGTAATTTCCAGCCAATCAAGTACGGCGTTGCGATCAATCGTGTCAACGATGGCATCATTCAAAAAACGAACGCCAAGCAGGTGAATTCCTGGTTGTAGCGTAACATCAACTTCTAACTCTTCCCAACTTTGATCTTCGCGATTCAGCGTAAACTGTCCAATCGGCACAAGGTCGTGCTCCAGTTGGATCTGAATCGGCGCTGGATCTGTGTGCTGCGCTCTCAGCTTGATGCGATAGTTACCGCCATCGGCAACCTCAAGCACCGCTGCCGATCTGCCTACCCAATTCATGATGCCAACATCCGGCCTGTTCGGATTCACCGTGAGCAGCGTGTCGCCAAGACTTAGATTTGTTAGTGGCTCGGTCTGTAACCAACGCAGCTGTTCTGCTTCAAGGCGAACCTTCTTGTTCAAGGACACAATACCGATCTGGTCGAGTGACTCCTGTTGCGCCAAAGCTGACGCAATTCCACGCTGGAATCCAGCAGATACTGCATCTGAATTGACAGCTTGAGCACGACGATACCATGTAATCGCGTCGTTGAACGATCCGGCTGCTAGTGCCTGATCACCACGGGCTACTAGCTGATCCGCCGTTATGTCCGCAGAGTGCAGTGCTTGCATGCCGCGAAGACGAGCCATCACTGCAGGATGTTCTGCGGCAGTAGGACTGGTAAACGCCACATTGCCCCAAGCAAACCAATCATCAACGGTGTTGCCGGCAGGGCCACCTGTAGTTTTGAGTTCAAGTGTTACTGTTTGTCCAGACCATGCAGAAAGATCAAGCCAGCCTGGAACCCATCCACGTCTTGCTGTTACCCCGTCAATGCTGTGTTGATAAACTAATGCTGCTGGTTGCTGCTCAGTAGCTAGCCAAATTTCAAAAGTAACACCGTCTGTTGTCCAACCTCGAACGCCGGGGTCTAATCCCATCAAAAATGTTAGGGCTGCGCTTTCGACAGGGATCGAGCGTGTCAGCTTAACTGCCGCCGGTGGATGCATAAACAATACATTGGCCGTTGTTTCTGGCCCGTCTGGAGCAGCGGCATATGCCTGTGTGTATTGGTCAAGGTCAACATAGCAGGTAGCAGCCTGACCATTACGGCAGTAGACCGTGTCGATGGGTTGATCTGGTGCGTCAATCGGCATTGACGCAAGGTCTGTCAATATTTCTTCGCGCGGCGTATTTTCGCTGACATGGGCGAGCTGCTCATACATTAGCATCGATTCCCACGCAACCAGTGGATTTTTAGGCGCTCGCGTACGGGCAAGTTCCAGCTCGTGCGCCGCCGCGCTCCAATCACTTCGGGCAGCATATACCTGACCGGCAAGTCTATATGCCTGAGCGTCGTGAGGCTGCCAGCGGATAGCTGCCGCGAGATGTCCCAATGCTCGATCTAGTGCCTGCTCATCTTTGGACAACGGCAGGCTATCTACTTGCCGCTGCAAAGGCCAGTGCATCCCAAGCTCAAGGGCGCGCCGTGCCTGATGGAGGTTATATGCGTGGAGCAATATCGGCGTTGCAAGATACGCGAGCACAACCAAGGCTCCTAGCAGTATCAAAGGTAGCGCTCGAACAGACTTGAATACGGCACGTCGTTGGAATAAAGAGGTTGCCTGGGGAATTGACTTTTCACGTGTCGCAAGCTGCGTCATGATATCATTTCTAATACGAACCAGCATGCTTCACAGCACAGCCGCGTGACAACAATATCGGCGTTCAGTACAAATAGCTTTATTGGCATTTTCTGAGCCACACCGGAGTATACGGAGCTAGTTGACCACTGTCAAGTTGGGCAGCATTACAAAGCGCTGATATTTCACAACGAACTACGTGTTCCGGTCTAGCCAGTTGCTTTTGGCACACTACATACGTCAATGATCTATCGTCTTTATGTCTTCAGAACTTCGTGAGTTGAGCGAGCAACGTATGCACGATTACGGATTTCCTGGGTCATTTGCTGGTATCATGCTCTTAATCCTAACGCACAATCATGCGTGAAGATGCGTGCCTTCTCGTCAATACATAAGGATATTCAACCAATGAGAGATATAAACAATGCGGAGGCTGCGAAGCAACGCCAACAACGACCCACGCAGACGGTAGTTGAACAAAACAGCAGGCCGGTCGGGGTGATGCTGATTGCCGCAATGTTTCTGATGCTTGCGGTGCTTGCGGTGATCGGCTTGTATTTCATGTTCAGCCAGCCCGGCGGCGTTGCAACGACGTTTGCATCGGAACCACTTAATGCGATTTTATTTCCATTATCGCTGCCGGCTTCTGTTGCAGTTGCGATCGGCCTGTTTCAACTTCGTGAGTGGGGTCGTATCCTGGCGTGTGCGTTCCTTATTGTTGCAATCATTCGCTTTTTCATTGATGCGCTGCAACAGTATCCAATTGACGCTGCCCTAGCGCTTGGCTTCACCAACACACTGGTTCCAGCGGCGATCTTGATGTATCTCTTCCATCCCAGCATTCGGCCAGTTTTTCGCCGTGCGCCGCGTAGGTCTTAATCGGGAGAACCTACAGGGAACACAAGCCCCGTAGGTTCCACCACTTCGTATTTCGATGACGACTAAATTCCTGCTACGACCTGGACACGCTCCACAACCTGGCTGATTGGTAATGTCATTGGGCTGGCTACCATCGAGCGGGGTACAACATGCCAGAACTGCTGGCATGCTTGCTCCCAGTGGGCTAGGATTTGCTGACCTTGTATTGAGCCAGTCCGTTCCACATGCTGCTCGATCAACATGCGCAGTTCGTTGATTTGCCACTCCTCGGAAAGCGGCTCGGCTACGACCATGTCTGGGTTGATGCGCGTTGGAAAATCGCCTGCCCGATCAAACACATACGCGCGTCCGCCTGACATTCCCGCGCCGAAATTGCGGCCTGTTGCGCCCAGCACAACAACCAGGCCTCCCGTCATGTATTCACAGCCGTGATCGCCAACGCCTTCCACGACTGCAAGCGCCCCGCTGTTACGTACCGCGAACCGTTCGCCAGCTTGACCTGCCGCCCATAACGCTCCACCAGTTGCGCCATACAATACTGTATTGCCGATGATCGTGCTGTGCGCTGCATTGTAGCGTGCCCCTTGTGGCGGTCGTACAATGATTTCACCGCCGCCGAGTCCCTTGCCGACATAGTCATTCGCTTCGCCCTCAAGGTCCAGTCGCATTCCCGTTATTGCGAACGCACCAAAGCTTTGTCCGGCGCTGCCGACAAATGACAACTCGATCATGCCTGGTTGAAGCTCTAGCTTGCGCTTGGCTATCTCGCCAGCCAGCCCGGCTCCCACCGTTCGGTCAATATTCGTGATCGGGTAAGCACGCTGTACCGCTTCGCCCTGCTCAAGCGTTGGTACAACATCCTCAAGGATTCGCGCGTTGAGTTCACCCATAGTGTAAGTGAGCTGCTGACGATTCCAACGAGTAAGATCGTCAGGACCGCTAGGGCTGACCAACAGCGCCGACAAATCGAGTTGATCCGCGCGGTGATGCCCGGTTGTTACTTGATGGAGCAGCTCCGAGCGACCGATGACCTCGTCTAACGAACGCGCGCCTAGCTCTGCCAGGATTTCACGCACCTCCTCAGCAAGGTGGCCAAAGAAATGCATCACGTGTTCAGGCGTTCCAGGGAACTTTGCCCGTAGCTCCGGCTTCTGGGTAGCGATGCCTACGGGACAGGTGTTGTTGTGACAAGCGCGAGCCATTAAACACCCTTCGGCGACAACGGCTGCCGTACCAAATGAAAACTCATCTGCGCCTAGTAACGCCGCAACGACAACATCGCGTCCGGTTTGTAGACCGCCATCAACTCGTACTCGCACCCGTTCGCGCAGGCCGTTGAGCAGCAGTGTTTGTTGTGTTTCGGCCAGCCCCAGCTCCCAAGCCACGCCCGCATTCTTGATCGAGCTGAGTGGCGACGCGCCAGTGCCACCCGAATGGCCGCTAATGAGGACAGCGTCAGCACCCGCTTTAACCACGCCGGCTGCAACGGTACCGACACCTGCCTCGCTCACAAGCTTTACCGACACAGCGGCGCTCGGATTGATCTGCTTAAGATCGTAGATCAGCTGAGCTAGATCTTCAATTGAATAAATGTCGTGGTGCGGCGGCGGAGAGATCAGCGTTACGCCGGCTGTTGTATGACGAATGCTGGCAATATACTCGGTTACTTTGTGACCCGGCAGCTGACCGCCTTCGCCCGGCTTTGAGCCTTGCGCCATCTTGATTTGCAGCTCGGAGGCGCTCATCAAGTAGGCTGGTGTCACGCCGAAACGACCGGAAGCAACCTGCTTGATGTCGCTGTTGCGCTCATCCTCGTAGCGCGCCGGATCTTCGCCGCCCTCGCCACTGTTTGACATGCCGCCAAGCCGCTTCATGGCAATGGCAAGGGTTTCGTGCGCTTCGGGGCTGGTTGAGCCGATCGACATTGCAGCGGTTGAAAAGCGGCGAAGGATTGCCGACGCCGGCTCAATGTGTTCAAGCGCAATTGGCGCGATGCCATGTGGCGCAGCGCTCCAACGCAGCAAGTCCCTTGGCGCGGCAGGAGGTCGTTCCGTCAGCAGTTTGCTGTATTGACGATATGCGTCGTGCCGGCTGCCGGCTGCTGGCTTTAACCCAACTGCTTGATGCAGCGCGCGAACAACGGTTGGGTTATACGCGTGATACTCGCCGTCCTTTTTGAACTTGTACATGCCGGGAGTGCGCAGCTCAATCGCGTCGTCAAACGCTACCGCGTGCCAAACAGCAACATCCGCCGCAACCTCTGCCCAGCCAATGCCACCGATACGGGATGCTGTTCCATTAAACGCCACATCGACCAGCTCCTCGCCGATGCCGAGTGCTTCAAAAAGCTGTGCCCCGTGGTAGCTATCAAGCGTCGCAATGCCCATCTTCGACAAGATCTTGCGCATGCCCTCATCGAGCGCGGCAATGTAATTTGCTTCTGCTTGTTCCGGTTCAAGTGGCGTGCGC